>JBBSUU010000029.1:0-12084 GCA_038234115.1 Mycobacteriales bacterium | reverse complement strand
TCTTCCAACAGCGGGTTGGTGGTACTACTCGTCACAGGATCCTCCGGCGGTGTGGACTGAACTCGACTGTAGTCAGGGCGGGCCCGGGGAAGAGAAGTTCACCCACCCTGATCCGGACCGGGCCACCGTCTTTCGCTCAGACCTACTACCAAGCCGGCCAGCGAGCCGCGTAATTCGCCCACGTCACGACCCTGCTCGTTGAGGATCTGCTCGGTCAGCGCCTCGCCATTTCCGGAAAGTTCTTTCAAGATGATTCGACCGGCCTCGGAGATCTGCACAATCCGTCGTCGTCGATCTCGAGGATCAATTTGCCGATCGATCAAATCAGCCCGTTCCAAGTGGGCAAGCGTGCGAGCAATGGTCTGCTCCTGAACTCCCTGGGTTCTGGCGATTTCACGCTGCGAGGCTGCCCCCCGATCCAGTCTGAGCAGCACCAGTAGGCCGGCATGGGTCAGGCCGGCCTCGGCGAGCGTTTGGTTCCAGGCGTGTTCGACGAGTCGGGCCGCCATCGACAGCAGTCGCCCGGTGGGCCAGATCGCCGGATCGGGATTGCCATGCGGCAGATGCCAGGCGGCACTGTCACCCGGGGAGCGTGGCAGAACGCTCATCCGGCCCCCCTCCCTTGCGGTACTGCCCTCCGACAGCTGTATCCGAGTAACTCCCTCGTAGCAATTATTCCATCCTTGCGTGACAATTACACAGCAAGCTGAGTAATGTTCGAACCCGTCAGGTGACCCGCAAGTTCCACCAGTACACCAATCCAGGAGAACGAGTGAGCCCCGCTTCCCGAAAGTCGATCTTCCGCGCTGCCGGCGCCATCCTCGTCATCTTCGCCTGGCTGGGTATCGCCGGCATCGGCGGACCGGCCATCGGCGGCCTGTCCAGCGTTCAGTCGAACAGCCAGACAGCTTTCCTGCCGCAGGACGCCGAGTCCGTGCGGGCGGCGCAAGCCTCCGCCGCGTTCACCGACCAACAAACCCTGCCTGCGTTTCTGGTCTTCAACTCCCCGGCCGCGGCGACGCCGGACCAACTCGCCGCCTGGAATGGCTTCGTCGGGGCGCTACCGACGTTGCCCCTGACCACCGGAACACTGGCAGATTATCTGGCCCCCGGCCCCATTGTTCCGGTCCCGTCAGCAGATGGCACCTCGCTGCTGGTGGTGATCTCGCTCTCGGAAGCGGCCAATGCGGCAGATGCGGAGGGGAAAAAACCGCTCGGTTCGATCGTGACCGACATCCGAGCGGCGGCGGATAAAGTTGCCACCGGATCAGGCTCAGTTGCCCATGTCACCGGCCCGGCCGGGTTGGCTGCCGATCTGGGGGAGGCCTTCGCCGGCATTGACGGAATTCTGCTGCTGGTCGCACTCGCGGCCGTGCTGATAATTCTGCTCCTGGTTTACCGGGCCGTGGTGCTGCCATTCGTGGTGCTGTTCAACTCGATCTGCGCCCTGGCGCTGGGCGGCGGATTGGTCTACCTCCTGGCTGACGCCGACGCCATCACCTTGAACGGACAATCCCAGGGCATCCTGTTCATCTTGGTCGTCGGCGCCGCGACCGACTATGGGCTCTTGCTGGTGTCGCGCTACCGAGAGGACCTGACTCGACACGCACTTCCCCGAGTAGCCCTGATCCGCGCCTGGAACGCTTGCCTGGAGCCAATTCTGGCCAGTGGCGGCACCGTCATCGCCGGTTTGCTCTGCTTGCTGTTCAGCAGCTTGAATTCCAATCGGTCGCTCGGCCCGGTCGCGGCAATCGGTATTGCCGCTGCCCTGCTGGCAGCCTTGACCCTGCTTCCGGCGCTGCTACTCGGTGGCCGGTGGTTGTTCTGGCCAAGAGTGCCGAAGTTCATTGCCGAGGCGGAAAATTCCACTGTCTCCCATGGTGTGTGGGACAAGGCTGCCGGTTTTGTCGGTCGCAATCCGCGCAAGATCTGGATCATCACCGCCGTGGCACTGGGGCTGGCCTTTGCGGCCGCCCCCACGTTGAAGGCCTCCGGCACCTCGGCCACGGATGTTTTCGTCAATCCGGCCGACTCGGTTGCCGGACAGGAGGTTCTGGGCGCCCACTTCTCCGACGGGACCGGGGACCCGGTTTTGATCATCACGTCGGAAGCAGACTCGGCCGCGGTGGTCGGTGCCGTCGGCGGCGTGAACGGGGTCGTCTCGGTGGACATCAAAGCCGATAGGCCGGGCGGAAAACCTGTTGTCGTCAACGGTTTGGTGGAGGTCGAGGCCACCTTGGGCAGCTCAGATGTCGCCGAACAAGCGGTGCGTGATATCCGCGTCGCCGCGCATGCGATCGCCCCCGAATCGCTCGTCGGCGGGACGGCTGCCCAACAATTGGATACCACCGACACCGCCCAACAGGACTTGTTTGTCATCATCCCGATTGTGCTGTTGGTCGTCCTGCTGGTGTTGATCCTGCTGCTGCGGTCGTTGGTTGCTCCGCTGCTGTTGATCTTTGCCACCGTCTTGTCCTTCGGCGCCTCACTGGGGGTCGCCGCCCTCGTCTTCAATCACCTATTCGATTTCCCCGGGTCCGACCCGGCTGTCCCCCTGTTTGCCTTTGTCTTCCTGGTCGCTCTGGGGGTGGACTACTCGATCTTCCTAATGAGCCGGGCCCGCGAAGAGGTGTTGAAATCCGGCCCGACAACCGGTGTGCTGGACGCTCTGCGGGTGACCGGCGGCGTGATCACCAGTGCCGGAGTGGTGCTGGCGGCGACTTTTGCCGCGCTGGCGGTGATCCCATTGCTCTTCCTGGTGCAGATCGCCTTTATCGTGGCCTTCGGCGTGCTGCTGGATACGCTGGTGGTGCGCACCCTGTTGGTCCCGGCGTTGGCCCTGGACCTTGGTAAGAAGACGTGGTGGCCAAGCGCTATCAGCCGCAGTTGAGCGTCGCCGGCAGGCTCAGAGAATGGCTCCCGGCGCATATTTTACAGCCTGCGGATGGGCGGCTGCCACTGCTTCGATCTGCGTGATCATCGACGCAATCTGACGGGCCGCATCGCCGGTGAAGGAGAGTCGCTGCGCCAACAACGTATCCAACTCGCTGCGGGACAATGGGATTCGCTCGTCGGCCGCCAACCGATCCAGGAGATCGTTGTCCGTCTGGCCGCTCTCGCGCATCGCCAGTGCCACTCCGACCGCGTGCTCCTTGATCGCCTCGTGCGCTCTCTCGCGTCCGACCCCGGCGCGCACCGCGCCCATCAGGACCTTGGTGGTACCCAGAAATGGCAAGTAGCGCTGCAGTTCTCGTTCGATCACAGCAGGATAAGCGCCGAAGTCCTGCAGCACGGTGAGAAAAGTTTCGAACAAACCGTCGATGGCGTAAAAAGCATCCGGCAGGGCGACCCGCCGAACGACCGAACAGAAGACGTCGCCCTCGTTCCACTGGGCGCCGGCCAGCTCACCGGCCATCGAGGCGTAGCCCCGCAGAATAACCGCCAGGCCACACACCCGCTCGCAAGAACGGGCATTCATCTTGTGCGGCATGGCCGATGAGCCAACCTGGCCGGGTTTGAATCCCTCGGTGGCGAGTTCGGCGCCGGCCATCAGGCGCACGGTGGTGGCGAAAGACGCCGGTCCGGCTGCCAACTGCACCAAACTGGAGAGCACATCCCAGTCCAGCGAGCGTGGATAGACCTGTCCGACACTGGTCAGCACCCGATCGTTGCCCGAAATTTCTCGCACCACCGTATGTTCCAGATCGTCCAGAGCCTGCGTGGAGCCCAGTAGATCGAGCATGTCCTGCGAGGTACCGACCGGGCCCTTGATACCCCGAAGCGGGTAGCGCTGTAATAGTGACTCAACGCGAAGATAGGCCTGATAAACCTCGTCGGCGGCCGAGGCGAAACGCTTTCCCAGCGTGGTGGCCTGGGCGGGAACATTGTGCGAACGACCGGCCATCACCAGATCGGCATACTCGGCAGCCCGCCCGCCGAGTTTCGTCAGCACGGCCACCGTCCGGTCGCGGATCAACGCTAGAGCTTGCAGGATCTGCGCCTGCTCGACATTTTCTGTCAGGTCACGACTCGTCATGCCCTTGTGAACCTGTTCATGTCCGGCCAAGGCATTGAATTCCTCGATCCGCGCCTTCACATCGTGCTTGGTAATGCGTTCACGGGCGGCAATGGATTCCAGATCGACCTGATCGATGACTGCCTCGTAGTCGGCGATGACGGCCGGATCCAGGTCAAGCCCCAGTCGGTCCTGCGCCCGCAGCACGGCCAGCCACAGTTTGCGTTCGGCAATGATCTTGTTGGCCGGCGACCAGATGGCCACCATCTCCGCGGAGGCATACCGGCCGGCCAACACATTCTCTACCCCAGGCTTAGTCACGTAGCGCATTGTTTCACCCAGCGGTGGGCTCGGCCTATTCGCCGGGTCCGATAGATAGGCCTATCCGCCGGTGGCGGCAAGCACCGCTCGACCCAGGTCGGCCAAGACCGTCGCGTCGAAAGCAGCCGGTCCCAGCGAATTGAGCACCAGGACCCGGTCGTCATCGCCGGTGATCAGCACCGCAGTAGAAGCGGTGAGAACCCGATGTCTGGTACCGGGCGTTGGGCCGGTGACACACAAATCGTCGCAGGGATCCAGCCCGTCGAGCCAATAGATCGCCAGGGCGGAGTCGTTGATCAGCACCGCGCTGCCGGTACCCGAGAAATTGCAAGGTGCAGTCAACAGCTGCGTGACTGCCGCAGGGAATGTTTGCCTGACTGCCTGGACGGCTGCCTCGTTCAGCGGCGTCAGGGTGCAGCGCTGGGAGGCATCAGCGGCGGCCGCCGCGGAGGCGACAATAGAGCCGGCCGTGGATTCGGCGGCGGATCGAGCAGGGCGCCCCGGCGCCACCGCGACATCGAAGCCCGGGATCGCTGCCGCCGGCGCCGCGGCATCGGCGGCTGACGCTGATTCCGGTGCTCCCGTTATGGCCTGATCCCCGGTACCAGAAAATGCCGGACTCAAACCCGCAGCCGTCTGTGCCGCTGCCGTCTGTGCCGTTTCTGCCGTTTCCGTTCTTCGCACCGAGGCTGAAACAGATGTGGTCACGCTGACCGCTTGATCGGCAGCACCGGAATTACTGATGCCCGGGATGAGAATTGCCCCCGCTCCCACCGCCAGCACGGCCGCCGCAACACCCACCGCCCAGGTCCGGCGGCGGGTCCGGGATCTGGCCTGCACCTTGATCGAAAGCGGAGACAGCGAGGTTGACGGTGGTTCGGCGGCGAAGGCGGAAAACAGCACCGCAAGCTGCTCCTCCTGCTGGTCGGCATCGCCGGGGTCAACCATCATCGGTCACCTCCTTGACTTGGATCGCGGCTTTCAGGGCGGCCAGACCACGTGATGTCTGACTCTTGACGTTTCCTTCCGAGCACTTCATGGCCGCCGCCGTCGCAGACACATCCAGGCCCTCGAAATAGCGCAGGACCAATGCTGTGCGTTGACCGAGCGGGACTTGCAGCAGTGCCTGTTGTACCAGTTCCTTGTTCGCCACCATCGCAGCGATATCGCCGGCGTCCAGATCGACTGATTCCGGCACAAACTCGGTGGGTTTTTCCCGCCGCCACCCCCTCCTGGACTCATCGATCGTGGTGTGGACCAAACACGAGCGCACATAGGAGTCCAAGGCGCGTACATCGCGAACCCGGCTCCAGGCGCCGTACAACTTCACAAATGCCATCTGAGTGAGGTCATCGGCCTTATGCCAGTCGCTGCACAACAGGTAGGCCGTGCGCCGAACCCGATCCCGACGCGCGGTGAAGTACTCGGCAAACGCCGCGTCCTCCTCCGGGGTCACGTTCGACTGCCTCCCACTTTCGCGTCATAGACGTCGCCCGCATTGCTGCCCTTGCATCCCGTCTTTTTTTACAGCGGCGAAGATACCTGGTGAGAATCACCGACCCGGTCTGGCAGCATGACCGTAGTGTCCAATTCAGTAACCGTCCCCATCACCTCATCGCGCCAATCTCTCATGGCTTTGCTGGGTTTGCTTGCCGTCGCTGCGGCGTGGGGTTCGAGTTTTCCGTTGACGAAGGACCTGCTCGAACGCATCAGCGCGGTTGATTTCCTGGCGGTGCGGTTCACCATTGCGGCCGCGGTGATGCTGGCCTTCTTCTTTCCGGCGGTCCGGCGGCTCCCTCGTCGGAGCGTGGTCAACGGACTGATCCTCGGGGTGCTGTACGGCGTTGCGCAGATCGTCCAGACCAGCGGGCTGGAAATTACCTCGGCGAGCGTCTCCGGGTTCATCACCGGGATGTACGTGGTGCTCACCCCGATCTGTGCTGCCGTCCTGCTGAAGACCAAAATCACCCGCCGCTGGTGGCTGGGGGCGTTCTTGGCCATGATCGGGCTCGGGGTAATGGCGCTGAACGGATTCTCGGTGGGATTGGGCGAGACCATCACCCTGGCCTCCGCAGTCATCTTCGCCCTTCACATCGTCGGCCTGTCGCACTGGTCGACCGGGCGCGAAGCCCTGGGATTGGCTGTTGTTCAACTGGTGGGTACCGCCGTGGTGTGCGTGCTGGCGGCTGCTCCAGGCGGTATCTCGATGCCCACCGGCGGCTCCGATTGGCTTGCGGTGGTCTACATGGCCCTCATTTCCGGGGCGCTGGCGATGATCGTTCAGTCCTGGGCTCAAGCCCATCTTGCTGCGTCCCGCGCAGCGATCATCATGTCTACCGAACCGGTATGGGCGGCGGGGCTGGCGATCAGCTTCCTGCACGAGCCGTTCACGGTGCGAATCGCCATCGGGGGCGCGCTGATGCTGATCGCCATGCTCATCGTGGAGTTGCAGCCACGCCGCAAACCCGACTATCCACGCCCCGAGGACCTTCCCAAGCTGGCCGCCTGAGGGTTCGACGCTGCGCCGAGTCGGAACCACCGAGGTCAGGCGGTGATCGGAACCTTCACCACGGGAGCCGTCGTCGGCTGCGCCGAACCGCCGGCCGGTTCAACTGTCACTCCGAGCAGGGTGTCTCCTACCTGCAACGCGGTGACCACCACCGGCATGGTGCCATTGCCATCCGGGAGCATGGTCTCGACCGAACGGGATTGATCCCCGGCGATGATCCACAGCTGATATGTCTTGTCGGCCGGTAATGGCCCGACGTTGCTCAACTCAATAATCGCCGCGCCACAGGAGTTGGAAAGTCGAACATTGGAAGTGGCCTGGGAATCATCGGTTGCCGGCTGGACATGCGTATCAGCGGCCGACAGGACACAATTCTTCAATGCCAGGTTGGCGTCGGTGTTATCCGGTGTTTTGAAGATCGCCACCGCCGCAATCGCAATGGCAATCACCGCGGCCGCAGCCAGCAGCAGCCTGCCACTGAACCGGCGCCGGCTGTTGAGATCGATGACCTTCGCCCCCACCAATTCGGTCTGCGCCCCGGGTCCGGCCGCCGGTTCCGATGCCGCATCGGGGTCACCATGATGACGCCCTTGAACCGGGAGTTCCAACGTGGTCCCGGTGACCTCAGGAGGTAGCTGTCGGGTTACGGACACCATCGCCATCACCGCTGAACGCATGGCTTCGGGTGGTGTTTGCGCCGCTGCAGCACCCAACCGGGCCGCCGTTTCCAGGAAACCGGCCATCTCCGATGAACAGATGACGCACTCTGCCAAATGCGCCTCGAACTCGTCACTTTCCGGCCCAGCCAACGCATTCAGCGCGGCGGCGCCCGTGGAGAGCGATGGATCGTGAGCCATCATGCCGGCACCCCCAAACAATCTCGAAGTCGAATAAGTCCATCCCGCAAGCGGGTTTTTACAGTTCCAAGGGGTGTCTTCAGGGCCACCGCAACCTCCGCCTGAGTGAACCCGGAGTAATACGCCAAGTTGATCGACTCCCGCTGCAAATCCGTCAGGCTGCCGAGGCAGCGCTGCACCTGCTTTCGCTCGAGAGAAGTCTCGACCGCGTCGGCAACTACGTCAACATCCCGTTCGACCGTGGTGCTGGCGTACTTGTGGTCGCGATCAGTGGCCGATTGGGCTGACCGCACCCGGTCGACCGACCTGGCGTGGGCCATGGTCATGATCCACGACAACGCCGAACCTCTGCTGGCATCGAATCGGCTTGCTCGCCGCCATACTTCCAACATGACTTCCTGACCCACTTCTTCGGCTTGCGCCGGATCCCGCAGAATCCGCCTGGCGAGTCCGAAGACCCGCGCCGACATGGCGTCGTATAAGCGGGCGAAGGCTGCCTGATCGCCTTTGGACACCAGACCCATCATTTGTTCTGCAGTTTCAACCGTGTTCGTGCCTGACGCGGACGCTTGCGAGCCATCTGGTTCGTTGATCACAAGTTCCATCATCCCGCCTTACTGAACTGATTGCGCACCCAAGGTCGATGTCGGCCTTCGTCAATGGGGTATTCGGGACCGGCGGCGTCCTGGATTGGACCAAACCAACAACTCTGGTCAGACAGCTATCTCTGCACCCGGCGATCTCTGCAGCCGGCGACGGCCGTTCCTGGTTGTGCCCAAGTCCTTACGGTTCGGCGAAGAACCTCGCCACCTTCTGTACTTCCGACACATCCCGGTATGCACTGACAGGGTGGGGTAGTTCATCACCTCTCGCCCGAATGAGTGAATTAAACACTGTTGAACTGCAGGAATGGAAAAGAAATGAAACTTCAACAACTTGTACCAAACCATCCGGAAGGTGGCCCCGAATGACCAACGTGACCAACCAGACCACGTCGAAGCCGCAGCGCGAACCTGCCGCAGACGACACCACGCCGGCCAAGGCAGGCCTCATCGCCTCCGCTCTGGCCGGACTTGCAGCTACTGCAGCTGCCATCGGGCTGGCGGAATTATTTTCGGCCCTCGGATCCTTGCTGGGGTTGACGTCGACTTCCACTTCGGCCTCCCCGTTGAACGCGCTGGGATCCACATTCATCCAATTCACCCCCGAGTGGCTCAAGCAACTTGCCATCGCCCAATTCGGCACCAATGACAAGGTCGCCCTCCGGGTAGGCATGGGCATCACTCTTGCCATCCTGGCGCTCCTCCTTGGGGTGGTGGCCAGACGGAAACTGCTGGTTGCACAAATTATTTTTGCCCTTCTCGCAGTCGTGACATCGGTGGCAGTTGTTACCCGAGCCGGCGCCTCGGCCGTCGACATCCTGCCGACCATCCTTGGTGTTGCGGCCGGCATCTACTTGCTGACACGGCTT
The DNA here is from genome assembly GCA_038234115.1 of Mycobacteriales bacterium. Taxonomy (GTDB): domain Bacteria; phylum Actinomycetota; class Actinomycetes; order Mycobacteriales; family Nakamurellaceae; genus Nakamurella. Next base: position 2,911 of record JBBSUU010000029.1, on the reverse strand, counting down.
TTCACGCCTTTCTCGGATCGAAGCGCGGCACCTGATGCCGGACCAAATCGTCGCAGATTCGTTCAGCTCGCTACCGCAGGTGCAGGTTTGGCCGTCGTCGGCGGTGGATTGTCCAGAATCATCCCCACCTCGGCTTCGGCTGAAGCATCGCGGGTAGCCGCTGCTGCTGCAGACACCGCCGCCACTGCCACCATTGACAAGATGAAGGCGCTGCCGGCCGGGTATCAGTTGGACACTCCCGGCATCGTTTCCTATGTCACTCCGAATGCAGATTTCTACCGGATCGATACCGCCCTGACCGTCCCTCGACTGGACGCCACCACCTGGGAACTCCGGATTCACGGCATGGTCGAAAAAGAGATCGTCATCAACTACCAGGACCTGCTGGCACGGCCGTTGGTCGAGCGGATGGTGACTTTGACCTGCGTTTCCAACGAAATTGGCGGGTCGCTGGTGGGAAATGCCACCTGGCAGGGAGCCCTCCTGGCTGACCTGCTCAAAGAGGCAGTCCCCTCGGCCGACGCCGACATGGTGATGTCCCGCTCCTCGGACGGGATGGAAATCGGCTCGCCACTGGCGGTGCTGATGGATGGCCGGGACGCGATGCTGGCTTTCAAGATGAACGACGAGGTGCTGCCCTTCGAGCATGGATTTCCCGTTCGCATGGTGGTTCCAGGTCTGTACGGCTATGTTTCCGCGACCAAGTGGGTTGTCGAGCTCGAGCTCACCCGCTTCGATCAGCAGAACGCCTACTGGACCGACCGGGGGTGGGGCGAGAAAGGCCCGATCAAAACCTCCAACCGCATCGACACCCCCAAATCTTTCCAGCAGATTCCGGCCGGGAAATTCGCCATCGGCGGCGTCGCCTGGCACCAGCACACCGGAATCTCCAAAGTCGAGGTTCAGATCGACGATGGCGAATGGCAGGAAGCAAAGATTTCCACTGAGGTCAGTATCGATACCTGGCGTCAATGGTCCTTCGTCTGGGACGCAACCCCTGGTCAGCACACGATCAGAAGTCGCGCCACCGATGCCAACGGGGAGGTGCAGACAGATGCCGTCCAGGGAGTACTCCCTGATGGCGCCACGGGTTACGACTCGCGTGTTGTCACGGTGAACTAAGCACCGTAAGCACCCCCAGAAATACCAATCCAGCCGGGCGCTTGGTTTCTTGCGCCCAAAAACAGCCCACCCGAGCAAACAGTGCTCAAAAGAAAGGAACTACCAGTCATGTCTTTTAAGACACGCGGCTTCTTGGTCGCCATCACGGGGGCCGCCCTGGCCCTCACCGCAGCTTGCGGCAGTTCCGATGCCCCAGCCGCCGGCAGCACCTCAGCAGCCTCATCGGCTGCCATGACGTCCGAGGCAATGAGCTCCAGTGCCATGCCCAGCGAGGCAATGACCTCCGGTGGCGCGATGGCCGGCGGAATGGTCGGTGCCGGTTGCGCCGCATATGCCGAGGCCAACCCGACGGGTGCCGGCTCGGTCGACGGCATGGCCGCCGATCCGGTCGCCGTGGCCGCCGGTAACAACCCCATCCTGACCACCCTCACCGCCGCCGTATCCGGCAAGCTGAACCCGAAGGTTGACCTCGTCAACACCCTCAACGGTGGCGAGTTCACCGTCTTCGCACCGGTTGACGATGCGTTCGCCAAGCTCGACGCCGCCACCATCGACACCCTGAAGACCGACGACGCCCTGCTCTCCAAGATCCTGACCTACCACGTCGTCCCGGGCCAGATCGCTCCGGACGCCATCGTCGGCACCCACAAGACCGTCGAGGGCCAGGACCTGGAAGTCACCGGATCCGGCGACAACCTGAAGGTCAACGGCGAATCCACCGTCATCTGTGGTGGGGTCAAGACCAAGAACGCCACGGTCTACCTGATCGACACCGTTCTGATGCCGCCGGCCGGCGACACCGCTGGATCCTCCGCCATGCAGTCCTCCTCCATGGAGTCCTCAGACGCTTCCGGCAGCATGACCGAACCGGCTTCGCTGGTCGGTGCCGGATGTGCCGCTTACGCCGAGGCCAACCCCTCGGGTGCCGGTTCCGTTGACGGAATGTCCGCCGACCCGGTCGCCGTGGCCGCTGGTAACAACCCGCTGCTCAAGACCCTGACCGCCGCTGTTTCGGGTCAATTGAACCCGAAGGTTGACCTGGTCAACACCCTCAACGGTGGCGAATTCACCGTCTTCGCACCGGTTGACGACGCGTTCGCCAAGATCGACGCCGCCACCATCGACACCCTGAAGACCGACGATGCGCTGCTCTCCAAGATTCTGACCTACCACGTCATCGCCGGTCAGATCGCTCCGGATGCCATCGTTGGCACCCACACCACCGTTGAAGGCCAGGACCTGGAACATACCGGAAGCCTGGACAACCTGAAGGTCAACGGCACCAGCACCGTAATCTGTGGCGGCGTCAAGACCAAGAACGCCACCGTTTACCTGATCGACACCGTTCTGATGCCGCCGGCTGCCTGATCTTTCCGGCAGATCCAGCGAGTATGAAGTAACAGTTGAATAGCAAGTGAGGACGAGCCTGCCGAGATTCTCGGCAGGCTCGTTCTGCGTTCGTGACCGGTTGTTTATGCTGGTCTGGCCAGCCAATCCGGAACGGGCGCCGGTTACGAAGCACCTGTATTAGTTGCACCAGATGTTCACCAGTTGAGGATGCCACCATGAGTTCAGATACTTCCCGCGGGCGCGTCGCCGTTGTCGGCGCCGGTGTGGCCGGCCTGACCGCCGCCGACCTGTTACAACGCAAATATGACGTCACCCTCTACGAAGAGCAGCCCCGACTTGGTGGACACGCGCACACCCACGATCTGATCGATCAGGCCGGACGCCCAGTGCGGGTGGACTCCGGTTTCATCGTGCACAACGACCGCACCTATCCCAATCT
>JBBSUU010000028.1:0-12185 GCA_038234115.1 Mycobacteriales bacterium | reverse complement strand
TAATAGTTGAAGCCGCTCCAGGAAACGTCCCGGGCGATCTCGAAATCGATGTGTTCGTCCAGCGGCAATCCGGCGGCGGGAACAACCAATTTGCGTAGTTCGGCGGCCAGCGTCGCCACGGCGGTCGCCACCAACTCGGGCGGGCAGAGTTCGGTTTGGCGGAAATCCCGGACTCGGTCCAGCAGTGGCCCGTGACCGGGGACCAGTTCGGCGATCTGCTCGTGCGCCCTGGCGTAGACGTCGGTCGGCGTCAGCGAGATCTGGACTTGGAAATAGGCCCGGACCTCATCGATGAAGGACAGCTTGTCACCGGCCAGAACTGCCCCTCCCACCGTCAGCGCATCCAGATGAGCACGCAGAAAAGCTGCCCTGTCGACAGAGAGGTCTGTATTTGCGATTTCGTCGCTCAGCGCCGCAGCCTGGCGCCCGAGGTCTGCCGGATCCGGCTGCGGTTCATTCTGGACCTGCTCCTTGAGCGCCGGGTCACCGGTATAGGCATCAACAAATCCGTCGACCACGCGGTCGAACCGAAGACCGAGTTTGAGGTATTCCGTCACCAAGTTCACACCTGCGAACGTTACGCGTGGGTGGCCGGGCACCAGATCGCCCAGCCCCATCAGATGGTCGAGCCCCTGCTGTCGGTCGAGCGAAGTCGAGACGCGACGACGATCTCCTGCCGGAGATCAGCGCGGCGTTTATCCCCAAAGTCAGATTTTGGGTGTTCTTTAAACCTTTCGTGTAGCAGGATCTTTCTACATGCGATCCAGTACTTGAGAGGTATCTGTGGGCAAACAGTTGAAGCCATTGGCAGTCGCCCTCGGCTGCCTGCTGGCCCTGGCCGCCTGCACTGAGCCCAGCGCATCCCCACAGACCGTCGGTCCGGTGACTGCCCCGCCGGGCACCTCGTGGACTGGAACTACCACGACCGCTGCTGCTTCCGCACTAAGTCCCATTGGCTCTACACCGTCTACCTCGACCGAAAATGAAATCACCAATTCTAAGTCAGATGTCTCCGAATCGGTGATTCTGACCGCAGCGCCTGCCCTCTCGAACATTACGATCACCATTCCGCAAAAGTTTTCGAATTCCGATTACAAGATTGCTGAGACGGCCATTGCGGCATTCGCTACTGCTTTTGAGATTTCTGATGCAGCATATTCCGCTCCGACCGCAAAGGACTGGTCAACCGAACTTTCCCTTTATTGGGCAGGTACGGCTTTAGAAAAGCAGCTTGCCGGGACCAGCGGCTTCAAGGAAAATGGTTGGCACGCAATCGGAACCCGAACAGTCGCCGGCGAAGTCTTAGAAATCGCGGCGTCGTCGGTCAATGTGCGCGCCTGCGTGGACGACTCAGGTTACGACATTCTGGACGCAGATGGCCTTTCACGAATTAATCGCGGCGAAGGTCCACCGAGAGTCGCGATCTATCGCATCACGAATTTTCCTAGCCAGGGGTGGCTGATCGATAGCCTTGAGGTGCCAGAACCGGTCGAAATATGTTGAGTAAGAGTATGCCTCGATCGCTCATTTATATCGGCGCGCTGTGCCTAATCATTACGTGTTCTTGCTTATGTGCCCCGGCAAACGGTCTGGCAGCAGTGCCGTGCGGACAATTCGATACGACATCTCAGGAATTTACAGCATGCGCCGAAACGACACCGGAACCTGGACCAGTCAATGTCCCGGCCAACGTGCCTAACAATCCGCAGGTGTTCTGCACCGAGACATTCGTGGGCAACGAAGACCGGCCGGCCGACTACCCCGCTGACAGACTCTGGATTCCGCTGATCAGCTACTACAACCAAACCTGCATTACTGGCGGCGATCCGAGCGCTGCTGTCACCACAACCATCAGCAAAACTGGCCTTGGCATGGTCCGGATCGGACCGGGTGCCCCACCGCCTCCGAGCCCGGAGCAGATCGCCCAGACCGTGATTGCGAAGCTGCCCATACCGACGCCTTCTCCCAATTTCGCCCCCGAGGCCGATCGGATCTCTGTTCAATTACCGGTCTGGTTATGGATCGAGAATTCAGTACCGGTCACAGCCAGCGAAACGCTGGCCGGAATAACCGTCACCGTCTCGGCCGCACTCAGCACCACCACTTGGAACATGGGCGAGCCGATCAGTCCGGACAACCAATACCAGTTGAAGCCCCCCACGGTTTGCGCAGGACCAGGTACCAAACTCGCGGTCGGTTTAGATGTCCTGCAGCCGCCGTGCGGCTATACGTATACCTGGCAGTCGCTGCCAGAACGGACCAACAACACCGGCCAGTGGCCCGTCGAGGTAACAGCTACCTGGGCCATCACCTGGACTGCGAGCACCGGAGCGGCCGGCGTCGACACGGTAACCACAACAACGCAAACCGCCCTGACAGTCGCGTCGTACAACTCAATCTTGGTTCCGGATGGGCCCAGGTAGATCGATGTCGGAACCGACGATGCCGGGAGCAGGAGGGCCCCAACCGACGGCCCGCGCCCAACGAGACACGGACCGGGGTTCAATCACGCCGCTGGTTCTCGGCATGGTGCTTTGCCTGCTCATCTTGTCCGCCGGCGTCATCGCTGCCGGCTCGGCATTCCTTGGTGGCCAACGTGTTCAGCAAACGTGCGACGGAGCGGCCCGAGCCGGGGCCGACGCTCTGGCCACCAGCCTTTCCTACGCTGGGTACACCCAGGCTGACCCGGCTGTCCGGATCGCGATCAATGGATATCTGGCTGTGCGCCACAGCGATATCGCCGCATCTTTCAGCATCACCACCGACACTGTGCATGTGACCTGCTCGGCCGATGTCCCGATTACCTTCGGCGCCATCGTCAACAGTCCGACTTTGGCGCGAACTGTCACCTCTGCTTCAACCGCAGAATATGGGTTCGTCGCCAACGGCTAAGCGCGCACTCCTCGGTCCCCACTGCCAGCTATCCCGCAGTCCCCCAGCCCGCAACGGCCGGCCCCCGATCGATCAACAGAGAAAACCGTCATGCACCACTAAAACGTCATGCTCCGAAGCGTCGGTGACGGTTCGCATAGTCGCGCAGTGCTCGCAGAAAGTCGACTCGCCGAAAATCGGGCCAGTATGCCTCGCAGAAATAAAATTCTGATTGCACGCTTTGCCAGAGCAGGAATCCGCCGAGACGTTGCTCCCCCGAGGTTCGAATGACCAGATCCGGGTCCCGCTGACCCGAGGTGTAAAGATGCTCGCCGATCGCATCGACATTGAGCTCATCGATCAAGGCATCCGTCGAGAGGCCCTCATCGGATTTGGTCCGCAACCAGGATTTGACCGCATCGGCAATTTCCTGTCGACCCCCGTACCCCACCGCGATGTTCACCTCGACGCCGGTGCGCTCACTGGTCCGCAGCTCCGCAGCGGACAGCCTGGTCTGCATCGCGGGCGGCAGCTTCTCCAGGGCACCGACGATCCGAATCTTCCACTGCTGACCCGGCGCGGCAAGCTCGTCCACCACGTCCGTGATGATCTCCAGCAGCGGGTCGAGTTCCTCCGGGGGACGCTGCAGGTTGTTGGTCGAAAGCAACCAAAGGGTGACCAGGCTGATCTGAGTTTGTTGACACCAGTTCAACAGTTCGGTGATGTGCGCAGCGCCGGCCCGATGTCCATCGTTGGGATCTGTGAGACCAGCTTTGCGGGCCCAGCGACGATTCCCGTCAAGCATCACGCCAACATGGTGGGGACGCTGTGCGCCGACCAGTTCTCGGGTCAGTTTGGTTTCGTAGAAGCGATAGAGCAATGCCGGCCATCTCACGCAGGAGACCTTACGCCGCCGGTACCCAGCCGTAAGGCGGATCGCCGGAGGTCAACAGATCTCACACCGATTCGCCCCACAAAAGCCCAGCTCGAACCTGTAATCTGCGGAAATGACGGCAACACAACAACAGTCCAGTGCGCAGGTCAAACCCCGGGCTCGCGGCTGGATCCACTTCTACTCAGCGATCATTGCCGTCATCGTCGGAATCGCACTGGTAGCGGTCGCGGCCTCGACCAGCGGCACCAAAGCCGCTCTGGCCTGCGGGATTTACGCCATTACGATTGTTGGCCTTTTCGCGATCAGCGCCACCTACCATCGCCACAACTGGGTATCGGCCAAGGCTCGCACCTGGATGAAGCGCGCCGACCACTCGATGATCTTTTTGTTCATCGCCGGCACCTACACGCCTTACGCGCTGCTGGCGCTCCCGCCAACTTCTGGGCGCTGGGTTCTGATCGCGGTCTGGTCCGGCGCGATTGCTGGAGTGACGCTGAAAATGGGCTGGCCGCATTCACCGCGTTGGGTGGGTGTTCCGGTGTACATCGCGCTGGGCTGGGTGGCTGTCTTCATCATTCCGGACCTGTGGAAGTACGCCGGCCCCGCGCCGGTGTTCCTCTTGGGCGCCGGTGGCTTGTTGTACACGGTCGGCGCCGTTCTGTACGCGATCCGCAAACCGAATCCGTGGCCAGGGGTTTTCGGTTATCACGAGGTTTTCCACGCGTGCGTTTCCCTTGCCGCGCTGTGTCACTGTATTGGGATCTGGCTGGTGCTGTTCATCTAGCGGTCGACCGCTCAAATACGGCGTCCCGCCCTCCAACTGCTGGCGGACGGGACGCCGTTTTGATGGGTATCAGCTCAGATTCGGGCCCTGGTCGCGCAATTTGGAGACCTGCTCCATGGCGGCGCGAAGTTCGCCGAGCCAGGCGCCGGCGTTTTCGCCGACGAGCCGCACTGCCCAGGCCAGAGCCTCGCTCCGCGAGCGGGCAACACCGGCATCGATCAGAGTGTCGAGCACCTGTCGATCCGCTTGTTTGAGCCTGGTCATCACGGGCACGGAGAGGTGGGTGAAGACCTGCTCGGCGTCGCCGATCCGGGCGCCCCAGCTGACCTGCCGACGATAGCGATGTTCGGCCTGACGAGCGATATCGATCCGCTCCGATCGGGTTTCCTCACGGAACCGGGCAATCCTGCCGGCCTCGGCCGCCGCCTGCGCAGCAGCATCGGTCGGGGTTTCACCCAGGGCCGGGGAGACCGGCGGAAGTTCGCCGATCACGGTGATTTCCTCCCGATCAACGATCACGGTCGGTGCGTTGACGAACCATCCGTCGGGTAGCCGACCGCTGAACCAGCCGGCTGCATCTGTTGCGTCCGGCACATCGCTAAGCAGTCCACGTCCGCCGCGGGCAGATGCGCGCCCGCCCTTTCCGCGCTCGCCTGAACCGGCCGGCTCTTCGGCGTTTTCGTCGTTTTCAATTGGTGGTCTCATGCTGGCGCTCCTTGGATGAGTTCCGGATGCAAACATCCGGAAGCTGAAGTGCATATTGATTACATGATTACACGCATGTAGGACTTACGCCAAAGAATAAATAGACCGACCGCAAATTTGTTCCCCCGTACAGCGCGGACCCGGACAACTCCCTTTACGCGGGGCAGCGAAAATCTTGCGCCGACGGCAACTCCATATCGCCGGTCCCACCAGTGGTGGCCTGCGATTACCCGGCAGTCAGCAACGCCTGGAGGTCAGAAACCGCGGTCACCGGACGATCGCAGACAAAGTCATGACACACGTACGCAGCCGGGGCCTGATCCACTTCGGACCGATCCACCAGGAGCGCTCGATCAGAACCTGCAACCCCGAAATCGAGAACCGTGCCAGCAGCCGCGAAAGCCCGCGCAGCGGCCAACAATTGGTCCCTGGCCGGACCTGGGTCACCCACGATCGCAACCTGCGTCGGACCGTTCAACATTGCCCTGGTGGTCGCCAACCACCGACCGGCCGCCCGCGGCTGGCGCGCCATCAGCAACGAAGCCCCCGCTATGGCAGATTCCGCAGCCTCGCGGTAGGCACCGTCGCCGGTCAGGGCGCTGTAGGTGAGAAGGGCGTCCGCAGCGGCGGAGGCGCCGGCCGGTGTTGCCCCGTCTGTTGGGTCGCGCGGTCGCACCACGAGTGTTTCGGCATCGTCCGCGGTATCGAAGAAGCCACCGTTGTCGTCCCGGAAATGAGCCAGAATCAGGTCCAGAAGTTCACCGGCCCGGGACAGGTACTCGCCATTTCCGGTGGCCTGAAATAGGGCGCACAGTCCGTCAGCCAGGTCAGCGTGATCACTGAGCACAGCGTCCGCGTCGGCACACATGGCATCACGGGAGCTGCGGCGCCACCTGCCGTCGATCCGATGGACTGCGACCAGAAACTGGTAGGCATCCTGGGCGGCGCTGATCCAGTCCGGGCGTCCGAATGCGGTGCCGGCCTCGGACAGTGCGGCGATGACGAGTCCATTCCAACTCAGGATCACCTTGTCGTCACGGGCCGGTTGCGGCCGCTGCGCTCTGGCCGCAGCCAGCGACCGGCGAACAGCACGCCATCTGGCATCGTCCTCAGGATCGACCAGGAGTTGCAGGACCGACGCCCCCTCTTCGAACGTGCCGTCGGTGGTGACATTGAAAAGCTCAGCAGCCCAACGACCATCGGACTCGCCGAGCATCGCTGTCAGCTGGGCCGGGGTCCAGACTGCGGTCAGCCCCTCGACCCCGTCGGTGTCGGCATCCAGAGCCGAGGCGAAGGCACCGCTTTCGGTGCGGAGGTCGGCCAGCAGGAACTCCACCGTCTCGGCGCACACCCTGGCCGATCCGGCCGAGCCGGTCAACCGATAGTGGTGCGCATACACGCGCAGAAGCAACGCGTTGTCGTACAGCATCTTTTCGAAATGCGGCACGACCCATTCCGCGTCCACGCTGTACCGGGCAAAACCGCCGGTCAGCTGGTCATAGATGCCGCCGCGCGCCATCGAGTCCAGCGTCAAGTCCGCGGCCGCCAACAATTGCGCAGCTCCGGTTCGCTCGTACTGACGAAGCAAGAACTCCACCGTCATCGCCGGCGGGAATTTGGGCGCGCCGGCGAACCCACCCTTCCTGGAATCCAGCTGACGCAACAGGAGGGCGGCCGACTCCGTCAGCAGACCCTCGGTGATATCTCCGGCGGGCAGCCCCTGATTCACTCGTTCCAGGTCGGCAGAAATCGATTCGGCGGCGTGCAGCACCGACTCTCGCTTGTCCACCCAGGCGGAGCTGATGGCCGTGAGCAACTGTGGGAAGGAGGGCAGGCCGCCGCGGGGGGTGGGCGGAAAGTAGGTACCGGCATAGAACGGGCGGCCTTGCGGAGTGAGGAAAACCGTCATCGGCCATCCTCCGTGACCGGTCAGCGACTGGGTGGCGGCCATATAGACCGCGTCGATGTCGGGTCGTTCCTCCCGATCAACCTTGATGCAGACAAAGCGCTCGTTCATCTGCTCAGCGGTGACCGCATTCTCGAAAGACTCGTGGGCCATCACGTGGCACCAATGGCACGCCGCGTAGCCCACGGATAGCAGCACCGGTACGTCTCGGGCCAAGGCCTCGGCGAAGGCCTCGACGCTCCACGGCCACCAGTGCACCGGGTTATCGGCATGCTGCGCCAGATAGGGAGATGTGGACCCGGCCAGACGATTGGACATGTCGCCACCGTAACCGTCGACCGCACACCGCCGGCGCTCCCCCACCCGCGCCCCATCGGGCACGCGCGGCAACGCTGCCTGGACGTCGTCCGCCCTCGCACCGCCTCGCGGCGGCAACGTTCGCGTGCGTACCTCGTCAGGACGGCGCCACCGCAGCCAGGCCGCCGGCTTCCAGCACCGCCGCAGCGAAGGCGGCGGGTGCTTCGCCCCGGCAGGTTAGGCCCGGCCGCCGGCACCTTGTGATGCGTCCGTGGACCGGTGAAACGGGCCGCCGTCGAGAAACTGTCGGTGGCCGAAAAGTTCCCGTCGGCCTCCCCGTCGAGGGTGACCGACGGCACCGGAATGCTCGGCTGACCGGCCAGTATCGGCTCGAGATCGGCGTAGGCCCGGTCACCGACGGCATACCCGAGCCGATGCCGGTAGGAGTGCAGGACGAGCGGCAGCTAAGTCACCGATCTGCCTGCCGCGCTGCGACACTCGCGCCCGGACAAGAACCCCACCAAAGCCGCTACCCAGGCAAACCAACAGGACTGGATGCGCAGCGGAACAGAGCTCGGCCGCCCTCGCCGGATGCGCTCACGATGGCCATTGAGGTGGCCCTGGCGCCTGGGAACCTGGGCGTTCACGTTTTCGTGTGCCGCGGTGGCCGGTGCTACCCCGAGTGAGAACCTCAGCTCCAGACGGAGACAAAACGGCCCGCACTGAGTCCGTGTGATGGCTATTTTCGCGTGTGCGGCCGCTTCCTCAGACCCGGGGCATCAAGATCGGCCACCTCTTCGGCAGCGCCCGCAGCCTCGTCGGATCCATCAGCTCCCGCAGATTCGGCCACCGGGTCCGCAGCCACTACCGTGGCATCGTCAAATGTTGGCGGGACCTTTTTGAGTTGCCTGCTCATCGATTTGATCAGAAAGTACAGGGCAATCGCCATCAGCAGGATCACCAGCAACGCCACCGGCGCCGCCTTACCCCATTCCGGGCCCTTACCGGTCGCCGGATCGTAATCACCGGGCTGCGGTTCGGCCAGGAACAGCTGGGCTTCCACTTTCAACGCCGTCAGGGCGATCATGCCTGGACCGACTCACGAATTCCTGCAAACAGATCGTATTCGGGCGGGCTGGTCTGGACGTTGGCCCGTGCCAACTCGTAGTCGTCCGTGCGCCAGACCGACATCTCCAGCTCGTGCGGAACTGCGAACCAATGAGCATCCGGATCGATTTGCGTTGCGTGTGCCTTGAGCGCATCGTCTCGCTGCTGGAAGTACTCGGCGACATCGATGTGACTGGTAGCTCGTTCGAACGGGTCCGGCCGCGGGTTATCGGTAAATCGCTGGATCCAGTCCTTGTACGGCGACTCCACCCCGCTGGCGACCACGGCATCGTTGATCGCGATCATCCGCTTCATCGAAAAGCCGACGTTGTAGTACAACTTCGAGACCTGCCACGGCTCGCCGGCATCTGGAAAACGATCCGGATCACCGGCGGCTTCGAAGGCTCCCAGGGAGACCACGTGGCAGCGGATGTGATCTGGGTGTGGATACCCGCCGGACTCGTCGTACGTGGTCATCACCTGCGGACGGAAGCGACGGACGATCTTGACCAGGGCCTCGATCTCCTCCTCCGCGTCCCGGTGCGCGAAGGAATTCTCCGGCAGGTCCCACAACGTCGGATCACCTTCGTGGTATCCGGAATCTTCGTAGCCGAGCCATTCGTGCGCGACGCCGAGAATGGCTGCTGCGGTTGCCATTTCCTCGCGGCGCAGAGCTGCGATATCGCCCAGGTCCAGGTGCAGATCTTTGAAGCGGGGGTTCAGCAGGTCACCTCGCTCCCCGCCGGTGCAGGACACCACCATCACCCCGACACCGTCGGCGGAATATTTCGCCAACGTAGCGGCGCCCTTGCTGGACTCATCATCCGGGTGGGCGTGAACTGCCATGAGGCGCAAGGGAGCCGCGGCGGCGCTTGCGTTCCGATCACTCAACGGAAAACTACTTCCTACTCGATAGATGATGCTCGTCAGCCAAGGTCGGCGATCAACGCGTCGTGCCCGATAAAACCCTAGTGAGTCCATTCTGCCCCCGCGGGCCCACCACCCACGCATCCAGCGATTCTGCCCAGAGCCGATGCGGCCATCCGGCCACCTGGACGTGCCCCGCCGGTGATCGGACCGTCATCTTTTTACTGTCGCTCTTACCGTCACCCCGGGAGCCGTTCGGGCGCACATTCGGTGAGCTTCCCGGCGTGCAAGACGACGTGCCGGCCGCTGACTACTTTCGCTTAAGCGCCCCGAACAGCCACAACTCCGACCGGAGCTGATCATTTCGGCGGCGCTCATCGTGCCCTGCGTGGTACCCTCGTGATAGACATACGGCCCCGTGCGAGGGGCCGTCATCTGTTTCAAGTGCTGGTATTCAGTGTTTCAAGTCATGGTATTCAGTGCCCAATGAGTTGGGCGCGCTGGTGTTTTCATCAATCGGTGTGCCTACTCACCCTCGGGCAGGTAGTCATACCCAAACACCCCTCGTCGTTTTGGCGTGGGGTTGATCGCGTATGTGCGCAAAGGAGTGTGCGATGAACGGAACTGTTGTCACCTGGCTGACGCAGGATGCCCACGACCGGTTGAAGGCGGAGCTCGACGGGCTTGTGGCCGAGCGACCCATCATTGCTGCCGAGATCAATGCTCGACGCGAAGAAGGCGACCTGAAGGAAAACGGCGGCTATCACGCGGCGCGTGACGAGCAGGCCAAGCAGGAGAACCGCATTCGCCAGCTCCAAGAGTTGATGCGCGACGCCAAGGTCGGAGTGGCTCCGCCGGACGACGGCGTCGTGGAGCAGGGCATGGTCGTCACCATTGCCTATAACGGCGACGAGTCGGACTCGGATACCTTCCTCGTGGGTTCCCGTGAAGAGGGCGCCCACGGCGATCTGCAGGTCTACTCGCCGCAGTCCCCCTTGGGCCAGGCCATTCTCGGCGCCACCACCGGTGAAGCCCGAGAGTACATCCTGCCGAACGGCAAGACTCAGAAGGTTGTCATCGTGGAAACGCACCCCTTCGGCCGCTGACCACATCGAAACGCTCAGAGCCCGGACGAAAATTTCGTCCGGGCTCTGTTGTTTTGGAGCCAAGGCAGATCAGGTGCGACGCCAGATCAGGCCCGATTGCGAATGGTGAACCCAGCCGCGGTGACGGCGTTCGTGAGGTCCTCGGCATGGCTTGCACCACGGCACTCCAGACGAAGATTGACCTCCACATCGCCCAACGCCAGGGTCGAGCCCTGACGGGAGTGGAACACGTCCACGACGTTGGCTCCCAACTCCCCCACCAGCGCGACCAGTCTGGCCAACGAACCGGGCCGATCCGGAATATCGATCTGCAGGGTGAGGAAGCGCCCGGCCGCGACCAAACCGTGCTGGGCCACGTGAAGCAGCAGCAGCGGGTCGATGTTGCCACCGGACAGCACGGCTACCACCGGCGGCTTGAATCGCCCCGGCTCGGCCATGATTGCGGCGATGGCGGCCACTCCGGCAGGTTCCACGACCAGTTTGGCGCGCTCCAAACACAGCAACATCGCCTGACTCAGGTGGTCCTCGCTGACCGTGATGATCTCATCGACGAACTCGGTGACGTGTTTGTAGGTCAGGGCCGTCGGTTCACCCACCGCGATACCGTCGGCCAGGGTGGACATCTGGGTCAGTCGAACCGGATGCCCGGCCGCTATTGAACCCGGCCAGGCCGCAGCCTTTTCGGCCTGCACACCGATGACCCGGATATCCGGTCGCAGACCCTTGACGGCCGCCGCCAGCCCACTGATCAGCCCGCCCCCGCCCAGCGCCACCACGATGGTCGCCGCGGTCGGCAGCTGCTCGAGAATCTCCAGGCCAACCGTGCCCTGGCCGCGCAACACATCCGGATGGTCGAACGGGTGCACCAGAACAGCGCCGGTTTCGAGACCAAACGCCCGGGCCTCGATCAGCGCCTCATCCAACGTATTTCCCACCAGATGCACCGTGGCGCCGTAGGCCCTGGTCGCGGCCAATTTGGCGATCGATGCTCCCACCGGCATGAAAACCGTTGCTTTGCTCCCGATCAGCGAAGATGCCAGGGCGACCCCCTGCGCGTGGTTACCGGCAGACGCGGCGACCACACCGGACAGCTTTTCCTCCGGGCTGAGCCGGGAGATCCGTGTGTAGGCGCCGCGAATCTTGAAGGAACCGGTGCGCTGCAAATTTTCACACTTGAGGTGCACCGGACCGCCGACCCTGAGTTCGATCGGTCGCGAAGACTCCATGGGTGTGTACCGAATGATCGGCTTGATCAATTCGTGTGCAGCTTGTATCTCAGGGACGGTAACGAGGTCCATGCGACGAATTCCTTCCAGGTAGCGTGCCGACTCAGTCCAGCGCGTCTTTCAAATCGGCCAGCAAATCTTCGATTGCCTCGATACCAACGGACAGCCTGATCAAGTCAGCGGGGACTTCCAGGTCCGAGCCCACGACGCTGGCATGTGTCATCAATCCGGGGTGTTCGATGAGCGACTCGATGCCCCCGAGGGACTCTGCCAAGGTGAACAGCCGAGTGCGGGAGACGACCTTCAAGGCCTCTTCCATCCCGCCCACAACGGTGAAGGAAACCATCCCGCCAAAACGCAGCATCTGTCCGGCAGCGACCTGATGGCCAGGGTGATCCGGCAGCCCCGGATAATAGACCTG
>JBBSUU010000027.1:0-12519 GCA_038234115.1 Mycobacteriales bacterium | reverse complement strand
GTGTGGGGTGGTCCGGTAAGACGCTATCGCGGCCGGATCTGTGGGTGGGCCTGAACAACCGCGCCAGCACCGGGGGGCCTCGACACGCTAACCGCACATCCCGTTCACGCCGCGCCCGCGGCGCGACCCGTACGCACCGGAAGACCGTGGCGATCGGGGCGAGCGTCGTGGGCAGGAACGCGGTTCGCGCATCCGGGAGGAAGACATCAACGAGTCTTGGCCGGCGGCCCCGGAATGGGCGGCACCGGGCGAACTCGATAAAGAGATCATGCGTGACCTGCGGGGATTGAGCAAAGAGGGCGCCGAGTTTGTCGCCATCCACATGGTGGCAGCCACCGGGCTCGCCGACGAGGACCCTGAGCTCGCCTGGCGTCACGCGCGGGCGGCCCGGTCAAAGGGCGGTCGTATCGCCGTTGTCCGTGAAACTGTTGGCCTGGTGGCCTACCGCGCCGGCGAATGGGCCGAAGCGATTTCTGAACTTCGAGCCGCTCGTCGCATGGGAGGTGGTCCCGGACACATCGCAATTTTGGCCGATTGTGAACGGGCACAGGGGAACCCGGAGAAGGCGATCGACCTCGCTCGGAGCCCAGAGGCGGAAAAGCTTGATGCCGAAGGGGCTGCCGAGCTCCGGATTGTCGTCGCCGGCGCGAGGGCTGATCTCGGCCAACTCGATGCCGCACTGGCACATTTGCGGCAAGGGTCGGGGTTCGAGCTGGACAAGCCCGAGCCCTACAGCGCGCGGCTCTACTATGCGTATGCCGATCTTCTGTTGGAAGCTGAACGAGCCGACGAAGCCCTCGAATGGTTCATCAGGGCAAACGATAACGACAGCGAAGAGGAGACGGACGCCGAAGACCGGATTGCCGAGTTGCTGGAGTTGCGCGCTGAAGGCGACGAAGTGATCGCTCAGGCAACTGCCGCGGGCGCCACGGACGGCAAATCGTCAGCATCCGATACGGGCAATGAATTGCCTGAAGCTGCCGCTAACGACGGCGAATCGCCGGCGTCCGTTGCAGACGGCGAATCGTCTGAATCTGCCGTCACAGAGATCGGCGAGACGGCCGCCCCGCACCAGTCAATCGAAGCTGCCTCGGTGGAGGAGCCTGCAGCCTTCGGCGGTTCACTGTTCTCCGATGTCGAAACCGGGGGCAAGACGGCCGCGCACCCCGGCAGCGACGAGGACAAGGAATCTCAGTGACGCAGGCAGTAACTCAAAGCACCGGTATCTGTTCGCGGTACGACGCGTTATTGCTCGACCTGGATGGGACGGTGTACCTCGGGCACCTTCCCATCGAGCACGTCGCCGATGCCTTGGCCATTGCATCGGCATCCGGTGCCCGACCGATCTACGTGACCAACAATGCCTCCCGGCCACCGGCGTTGGTTGCCGAGCAGTTACGGGCCATGGGGCTGAAATTGAGCTCGGAGGATGTATTGACCTCCCCGCAGGCGGCAGCGGTGATGCTGACAGATCGGCACCCCAGCGGATCCCCGGTTTTGGTGGTCGGAGCGGCCTATTTGGCAGATGAGGTTGCTGCGGTCGGTTTGGTTCCGGTGCGGGAGGCCGCCGCCAAGCCGGTGGCAGTAGTGCAGGGGCATTCGCCGGAAACCGGCTGGGCAATGTTGGCCGAGGCCTGCGTGGCTATTCGAGCGGGTGCGGATTGGGTAGCGGCGAATATTGATTCAACGCTGCCGACTGACCGTGGTCTGTTGCCCGGAAATGGCGCCATGGTGGCAGCGCTGGTGACAGCGACCGGGCGAACTCCGCGAGTGGCCGGTAAGCCTGCCACCCCGATGATCGAGGCCGCAATAAAACGCACCGGATCCAAATCACCCTTGGTGGTGGGTGACCGCTTGGACACAGACATCGAAGCAGCGGTTAACGCCGGCGTGGACAGCCTGCTGGTCTTTACCGGAGTCAGCACCCCCACAGATCTCCTGGCGGCGCCGCCCGTCCAGCGGCCCACCTATCTCGCCTTCGACATGCGAGGCTTGGTGGATTCCGGCCGATCGGTCTCGGTGGGCGCGGGCGGCCAGGGTTGGAGAGTCACGAAGGATGGTACCGACATTGTTTTGACCCGTGACCAGCCAGCAGCTGCCGCTCAGGTGTCAGATCTTGATGTGCTGCATGCATTGGCTGCCCTGTGCCGGCGCAGTTGGGCCGAAGGGCACTTCGAGGTAAGCGCCGCCGACCCGGTCGCCCGGACCGTCTTGGATCGTCTCGGTCTTTACTGATGCGCAATGATTGAAATGTGCACGCACCCGCGAGTGCGCCGGATCTGCGTCCGGCATCGGATAACGTGAACATATGATCGAACGGGCGCGGCTACCGGTCTCGCCCTGAAAAGCTTGGCAGAGACGGTTAACCCCGCATCGACGACCAGACACACCGAAATGGAAGGCACGAACATGGATCCGCGTCCACCTCAGTCGAATCCGTTTGACGGCGTCGGTGAGGATTTGGCGACGCTGGATGACCTTTCCGTCCGCGACCAGGTGGCTGTGTTCACCCGTATTCACACTCGTTTGACCAATGCGCTGGCCACCACGGCTGCGAGCGCCGAGGGGCCAAACCCGCCGGCGGTCCAACATTCGGGTCATCGCCCGCTACCCGGTCATCGCTGAGGTGCGCAGAGCTCGGCTGGACGCCGAAATGGTACGCCGGGGTCTGGCCCGCTCCCGCGAGCATGCGGCCGAACTTGTCCAAGCGGGCCGGGTAACCGTGGCGGGGCAACGAGCCACAAAGTCGGCGACCGCAGTGGCACCGGGTGACCCACTGCTCGTGGCCGAAGACATCAACGACGAAAATTGGGCGTCTCGTGGAGCGCACAAGCTCATCGGGGCACTGAACGCATTCACCAGCGTTCAGGTCGAAGGCAAACGCTGCTTGGACGCCGGCGCGTCCACTGGCGGCTTCACCGACGTGCTGCTGCGCCGCGGCGCCGCCCGGGTCGTCTGCGTCGATGTCGGGTACGGGCAGCTCGTGTGGAAACTTCAAACAGATGAGCGGGTGACCATCCACGACCGCACCAATGTCCGCACGCTGACTCCGGAAGATATTGACGGCACCGTCGACCTCATCGTCTCTGACCTCTCTTTCATCTCGCTGTCGCTGGTGCTGCCCGCCCTGATCGCTTGCGCTGGACCGGAGGCCGATTTGGTGCTGATGGTGAAACCACAGTTCGAGGTTGGCAAGGATCGTCTGGGTGCCGGTGGCGTGGTACGTGACCCGGCCCTCCGCGCCGAATCGGTAGTTGCCGTGGTGACCGCTGCCGCTACCCACGGCCTGGGACTCGCCGGGGTGGTCGCATCACCGCTGCCAGGGCCAAGCGGCAATGTGGAGTTCTTTGTGCATTTGCGCCGTGACGCACCTGTTGAACCAGAAGCAGTCAACGAACTGGTTGCTACCGCTGTACGGGAGGGGCCGGCGTGACCGTGACCGACACCGGACGCAGAGTTTTGTTGGTGGCTCATACCGGCCGCAGTGACATCGAGGAGTTGGCCAAGACCACCTCTCATCAACTGGCCGCCGCCGGTATCGAATTGGTCGGCCTGGTCGACGAAGCAGAAGGACTGGGTCTGGCTGCTGCCGGCGCTCTTGGACAGTCCGTGGAACTTGTCCTGGCCATGGGCGGTGATGGAACTCTGCTGCGAGCCGCAGATGTGGCTCGGCCTTTCGGCGCGCCAATTCTTGGCATCAACCTGGGCCGGGTGGGATTCTTGGCCGAGGCCGACGCCGACGAGGTTGACTCCGTAGTTCAAGCGATCATCGACCACGACTACTCGGTGGTAAACCGGATGACAGTCGACGCAGTCGTGGAATATCAGGGCGCCGTCATCGCCTCCGGATGGGCACTGAACGAAGTCAGTCTGGAAAAGGCGACCAGGGAAAGAATTCTCGATGTGGTTGTCGAAGTGGACGGACACGGGGTTTCGGCCTACGGATGCGACGGCGTGTTGATCGCGACCCCGACCGGGTCCACGGCCTACGCCTTTTCCGCCGGTGGACCGATTGTCTGGCCCTCGGTAGAAGCGTTGTTGGTGGTTCCCTCCAACGCGCATGCGCTGTTCGCGCGACCACTGGTGGTATCTGCCGCGGTCGAGATCGGCGTTCAGATCGACCCGGAAGGACACGATGCACTCGTGGCCTTCGATGGCCGGAGAGTCACCAGAGTACCGGCCGGTGCCCGTGTGTTGGTGCGCCGCGGCGAACAGCCGGTAAAGATGGTTCGTCTTGAAGAGCAAAGGTTCTCGGCCAGACTGGTACGCAAGTTCTCCCTTCCGGTACACGGGTGGCGCGATAAACGGCATTGAGCAGATGGGGTACTACGGTGGCAACCGTGCTGACTGAACTTCGAATCACCGGACTTGGTGTGATCGACGATGCCCTGCTCGAACTGCATCCAGGGTTGACTGTGGTGACCGGTGAAACCGGTGCCGGCAAGACAATGATCGTCACAGCTCTGGGTTTGATCGCCGGCGGTCGGGGTGACGGTGGCCGAGTCCGCATCGGCGCCGAGAAGGCAACGGTGGAAGCACGTTTCGAGGTTGCTTCAACGAGTGTGGCGGCAGCAATTGCCATCGCAGCGGGTGGTCACCTGGATGATGATGGTTCGCTGATCGCGCTGCGGACGGTGTCCCCGGACGGCCGGACAAGAGCTCATCTGGGCGGCCGGTCGGCGCCGGTGGCGTCCTTGACCGAGGCTGCCGATTCGATGTTGGCCATTCACGGACAATCTGAGGCGATCACGTTACTCCGGCCGGCTCAGCAACGGGCGGTGCTGGATCGTTACGCCGGGCTCGGTGACAGCGTAGGCAGCTACCGCGAACTGCGAAAGGCGTGGCTGTCCGCGAGAGCCGAATTGTCGGACCGGGTCGGCCGCGCCCGGGAACGAGCCCAACGGGAACAGGTGCTACGTCTAGGTCTCGACGAAATCACCAAGGTCGCTCCGACCCCTGGCGAGGATGTGGAAATTACCGCAGAATCTCGACGTCTTGACAACGCCGACGCACTTCGCTCGGCTGCCGACGAAGCTCGGACGCAGCTGGCGGGTGCGGAGGAAATGACTGAGACCGCAAATGCTGTGGGATTGGTCGAGGCCGCTCGCAAAATGTTGGAAAGTGCCGATGATGAACAACTGCAGCAACTTTCCGAAGGGCTGAGACAGGCGACCGTCGTGCTCACCGATGTTGCTATGGAACTGGCCGCCTACCTGGATGAGCTCGACGCGGACCCAGAACGTTTACAGGAGTTGTTGGCGCGCCAGCTGACCTTGAAGAACCTCACTCGTAGATATGGCGCCGATGTTGACGCGGTCTTGGAATGGGCGGCCGCAGCTGCGTTGGAACTGACTGATCTGGACAGTTCTGAAGAAACACTGAGCGCACTCAAAAAGCGTCAGGACGAGCTGGCAGCGTTGGTGTCGGCCGCGGGATCTGCACTCAGTGCCGAGCGAGTTACCGCAGCGGCCAGATTGAGTGAGCTGGCCAGCGGTGAGCTCGATAACTTGGCGATGGGCCGTGCTCGCCTGCGGATAGCCGTTTCTTCCCAGCACGTCTCGGCCGATCACGATGACGCGGTCAAGGTCGGCAAGAATTGGCTGCTGGCCGGTCCGGACGGCCTGGATCAGGTAGAGATCCTGCTCACCGCCCACGCCGATGCACCTGAGCTACCGATCCAGAAAGGGGCATCGGGGGGCGAGTTGTCTCGGGTCATGTTGGCTCTTGAAGTGGTGCTGGCTGAAGCAGATCCGGTGGGCACGCTCGTCTTCGACGAGGTCGACGCCGGGGTCGGTGGCCGAGCGGCCACCCAGATCGGGCGCTTGCTCGCGCGACTGGGACGGACCCATCAGGTGATTGTCGTGACCCACCTGGCGCAGGTGGCGGCTTTTGCTGACCGACAGTTGGTGGTCAATGCGACCGAGGATGGAGCGATTCGTGCGTCCTCCGTGCGCGCTGCCGTCGGTCTTGATCGCGAAACCGAACTGGCCCGGATGCTTGGCGGCACCGACACCGATACCGCTCGAGCGCATGCGGCCGACCTTCTGGCTGCTGCCCAGAACGATCTGGCTGATGAGCATTTGGGGAAGGTCTCGGCTAAAAGTTCTGCGGCAGCGGGCAAATCCAAAGCTGTACGGCCAAAAGGTAAATCCAAGAATTAGACTCGAGTCACACCAAGACTATTCCGGTCGCAGCCGGCCGTTGGTGCATGGAACACGGCGACGTCTATCAGTTCCTGGTCGAGGTGCCGCCGGAATCAACTTTTCCAGCCACGATCTCTTGGATCCGGCGCCGAGCGAGGATGGGCCGGCTGGTTCCCCAGAGCCGATCTGGGCGATCTGGGCGATCTGCTCGATCGGCGGGATCGAGCGGGGCGCGGGAAGTCGGGCCGAACCGGGCGGTGGTGAATCCGACAGTACCGAATTGAACGCCGGTGATCCGATCCCCGGTGAACCTATCGCAGAGGATCCGATCGCCGGTGAACCGGGCGCAGGGGATCCAAGTGCCGCTGAGGCAGGAGGATGGGACGTCGTCGATCGCGAGTTAACCGGCGTCACCGGGGATCTGGAGTTTCGCACGGCGTAGGTCACCACACGTACATCGAGGTGATGATGCCGCTCGCATCATGATCGATGTGCGGTGCGCCTCCGGTCTGGCGGGCACTGGCCGCCAACAAGGTCAGATTCCGGCAGCCGGATGTGGTGCTGGGATCAGCTCGCTTCCACCCGGTCGTGGCCAGGTGGAACCAGGAGTTCAAGTTGGCCGAGTTCGACCACAGCGCGGTGATCTGCTCCCCGCTGATTATTTCGCGCTTGGCCGAGCCAGCACCGAGAATGCCTGCTGCGTCGTTGTTTCGAACATATTTGCGAGGTGCCGGAAGGCCGGGTGGGTTCAATGTCGGCGATGGCGGGCTCAGCATGCCGGTGGGGTTCAGGTCGGCGAAATTCGGTGGCCGCTGCTTGAAGGAATCGGGCTCGGGGGGCAGGGCAACACAATCAGTACTCATGGTGAACTCCAAATCTTTGTTGTTGTCATTGCAGATTGGGAAGTGCGGGTCCGGTGGCGTCCGCGCCCGAGATATCAACAGGCATAGGCCCGGCTGATCTGGCCGTCCGAGATGAAGGCGTTAACCACGGCGCCGGTATTTTTTGCGGTCAAGAGGTCGGTGAACATCGCGGTGTGGGCCGGCTCGGTCGCGCCGCCGACCTTGAGCCAGCCGGTTCCGGAGAGGTACACCCAGCCGTTACGGGCATCGCCGGTGGAGTAGGCACCCAGGACCCGCTGCGGGCTGCTCCAGGTGCGGAGATCGACAGCGGTGACCCCGGCATTTTGCCAGGAGTCGACAAAAACTTCGCCGTATTTGATCTGACCGAAACCTGACTGCCCCCAGGAAGATCCCCAACTATTCTTGATCGTCCACGCTCCGGACGCGTCGTCCCAGCCGACGATCGCGACGCAATGACCGCCTTGAATTGAACCTGAAACATGTTGATACACACCGGATCTGTAGGCGTAGAAGTCGCTGAACACTTCCAGGCATGCCGTCACGGGTCCATAATCCAAAAGGTGTTCCTTGATCCTGCCGAAGGCGCCCGTCACGTCCGTGACCCCGTCCGGGATGGCTTGGTGATCGCGCCATTGGGCTGACAGCGGGGGCATCGTCCGAGCGGTATCGCCGGCCACATACGGCCATTCCGATTCGTAGGTAATGCCCTTCGTAGCTTCCCGCAGTGCCGGAATCGGCAGCCAGCCGGTGGCGCTGTCCAGGTTGAGCTCGCCGCCATATCCGTAGAACAGGTGCGCCTCGGACAAGTCGATCGCCAGGTCCGGTACCCGCCGAAGATAGCGAGCGGTGCCCTCGATGGCGGCTATCACGCCGAAAGCCACAGATGATCCGCAGGCGCCCTGGTCGCGAGTTTCAGTCAGGTAGTTCGCACCTTCGACCGTGCGGAGATCGAATTTGTCCGGCAGCGCACCGACGTCAGCAGCTGCAGCTAGCAACCCGTCTGCTCTGGCCAGGATTTCGGCTCGTTCGTCATCGCCGGGAAGTCGAACGCCGAGTCTGCGGGTCTGCTCGAAGCTGTCCAACGCGGTGAGCGCATTGGGCTGCGCCAGCCACGGGAGGCCGGCCAGGGCCAGGTCCGCATCCAATATCTCAAAGTCCACAGCAGAACGTCGGTTCATTATCAGTTCTCCCGGGCCGCAAGGTGTTGAAGCAGGAATCGATAGCCCGCGTTCTCGAATCGAGGAGGGGCTGAATCACTTTCGTGAGAGATGTACGAGTACTTGCCGGTGATGCCCGGCCCCGGTCAAGTTCACCCGAATAGCCGACTGCTGACCCGACCTCCCGGTATGCCCAGCCGAAGATTCCACGGGCGCAGTCGAATAACGGGCGTTGTCAACTGTATTTATCTGAGGCGGCCGGGATCTGTTTGTTTGCAAGGCTCGTTCGGCTCGGCAGCGGTCCTTCGTCCAGGGTCGGTTGAGCGGGCGCAGCGATACAAAAATGATTGAAAGGGGGTAGATGCGATGTTGATGGAACATTCATTTGAACAGCGGGTACTGACTTACTTGCCTCATCAGGCAGAATCACGGTGGTCGCCGTTGGAAGGATTCCGTCCCGTGCAGGAAAATGTTGGTAAGTCAGGCGAACCCGCGCGGGCCGAAGTAGAGCCACGCGCATGGAAGAGCTTTGAGACAATTGTGCCGGACAACGCAAGCTTGCTGGCCGCCGCCGGCGCCGGCGATCAGGCTGCCTGGAATGCATTGGTAGTTCAGTACAACCGCTTTGTCTGGTCGGTAGCCCGAAGTTTTCGGTTGAGCACTGCAGATGCCGGCGATGCAGTGCAGATGACCTGGCTGCGCCTGGTGGAAAATCTGGACAAGATCAGCGACCCGGAACGGCTGGCTTCCTGGCTGGGTACGACCGCGCGTCGGGAATGTCTGCAGTTGTTGCGACGCTCCAGCCGTAATCGAAGCGAAACCGGGCTGGGCGCCGAGACCGTGCTGACCAATACACCTGATTCGGGACCTGCGGTTGATGTCAACCTGCTGACCGATGAGCGTGATCGTGCCCTGTGGACCGCGATGGGAATGCTGGGGGAGAAATGCCAGCAACTGCTCCGCGTCCTGATGGCGTCGCCGCCGCCGGCCTACGCCGAAGTGGCCAAGGCATTGGAAATGCCGATCGGCAGTATCGGACCGGCTCGACAACGGTGCCTAACCCAACTGCGGAAGATTGTTGTCAAGGATGAAGTTCTCGGCCGTGAAACGCTGACCAGGGAGGGTTCATGAACGCCCAGACACCGCGGTCAATTCCGGAGCGGCCCGCTCATGAGCCGATCCACGACCACGCCGGCGACGCCGATGCAGAGGCGGGTTCCGCTGCCGGGGTGAGTGCGCGGGACAACGATTTGGACATGCAGGCACTCGCCCGGATTGCGCAGGAGTACGACGCGCCGCCTTCCATCGTCGACCAATTGGCCATGGCGGCTTTCGAAACCCGTCATCTGGATCTCCAATTCGCAGCGTTGATGGCCGACTCGGAGGCCGGCTCGGAGCTGGTGCGAAGTGTCGATGCCGGCCCACGGATGGTGTCGTTCGAATGTGGTGATATTTCGGTGGAACTGCAGCTCACACACGTCGGCGAGAAGATCTCGATCAACGGCCTGGTGATCGGTGCAACAGGTGCCGTCGTTATCCAGACCTCCTCCGGTTCACTTGAAGCAGCGATTGACGAGGCCGGTTGGTTCGCGCGCGACGGTGTCGTCACCGGAGCCCTCCGGTTGAGACTCACTAATTCCAATGGCAGCGGTGTGGTCACCGAATGGATCACCACCTGAGTGCTGGGTCACCCTTTCGGGGCTGACCAAGAGTGTGGTCCCTCCCTACGGGGTAGCCAGTGCTGTCTGTCTGGGCAGATCACTCAGGACGCAGCGCGTGGTTGTGAGTCGTGACGAATCCTCGACTCGCCCACGAACCTCCCTGGTTCCCTGGGGCCGGGCTGTCATCCTCGGCTTATGAAACTTCTGTCACGCGCGTCCCGCGAGTTGCCAGGAGTCACAGGCGTCGCCCGAGTGTCCCGGCGCAGTGACACCTTGCTGAGCCGTGTTGGTCACGGCGACATTGTGGTGATCGACCACATGGACATCGACCGCAAAACGGCGGAAGCGTTGGTCTCGGCCGGCGTCACCGCGGTGGTCAATGCCTCACCGTCGATCTCCGGTCGGTATCCGAACCTTGGACCCGAGATCCTGGTGAACTCCGGAATCATCCTGGTGGACGGGATGGGAGACAAGATTTTCTCCCGCCTCAAAGATGGTGCCAAGGTGCGCCTGGATGAAGGCACCCTCTACGCCGGTGACGACCTGATCGGCACCGGAACGGTCAACACCCCGGAATCGGTTGCCGATCTGCTGATCGACGCCAAGACCGGAATGGCCGCCCAGTTGGAGGCATTTGCGGCCAACGCCATCGAATACATGAAGCGGGAACGTGGATTGCTTCTCGACGGCGTCGGAATTCCGGAGGTCACCACTGATTTCGAGGACCGTCAGGTTCTCCTTGTCGCCGGCTCCGCCGAGACTGCCAAGGAACTCAAAGGTCTCAAGAAGTACATTGCCGACTATCGCCCGGTGCTCGTCGGCGTCGAAGCAGGAGCCGACGCGCTGCGCGAAGCCGGTTACAAGCCCGATCTGATCCTGGGCAATCCCGATCTCATCTCCACCGAGACCCTGACGATCGGCGCGGAAGTGGTAATTCCCGCCCACACCGATGGCCATGCACCAGGTTTGGAACGAGTGCAGGACCTCGGCCTGGGGGGCGTTACCTTCCCGGGTAGCGGTACCAGCGAAGATCTCGCGTTGCTCTTGGCCGACGCACACGATGCCGCGTTGATCATCACCGTGGGAATGCGTACCACCTTGACCGACCTCCTCGACCGCGGACAGGGCTCTACCGCGTCGACGTTTCTGGTCAGAATGCGAGTGGCCAACAAGGTTGTCGAGGCCTCTGCGGTTTCCAAGCTGTACCGGGCCCGGATCTCATGGTGGTCAGTACTGCTCTTGATCGTGGCGGCAGCCACCGCAATTGTGGTGGCCCTGCTGGTTTCCGATGTTTCTGGTACCTATGCCGATCTGCTCCGGGAATGGTGGAACGACTTCACTGCCTGGGTTAAGGGATTTTTCTGATGATTTCCATGCGGTACCACATTGTTTCGCTGGCAGCGGTGTTCCTGGCCCTGGCTCTCGGAATTGTCCTTGGAGCCACCAAGATCAACTCACCGATTCTGGCTGGGCTGCAGGGTGATACCGATACCTTGACGGTCGAGCGGGACACCCTCAAGCAGCAGAACGCCGATCTTTTGGGGCAGGCCGCTTCGGCCGAACAGATGGCCGAGGCGGTTTCCGATGTAGCGGTACGGGGCATCTTCAAGCCCAAACCAACTGTCGTACTGATCACCACCAACGACGCCAACTCCGCCGACCGGGATGCGATCCTTTCCCTGCTGAACAAGGCGGATGCGGTTGTCGCAGCCCAGGTACAACTGACCGCCGACTTCAGTGATCCCGCGCGCGCCGCTGAGGTTCGTGCATTGGTCACCGACAACGTTCCGGCCGGACAGACTCTGCCGGAAGTCGATGATGTGGGCAACCTGATGGGTGGTCTGCTCAGTTCGCTTCTCATCGCCGATGACACCGGATCCAGTCCGGCATCAGAATCCGACGCCAGCAAAGCGATTTCAGCTCTGACCACGGCCGGCTTCATTCGCACCAGCGGTGAACTGAAGGCCGGCCGATTGGTCATCCTGCTCACCGGCGGAGCCCAGACCGGAAATTCGGTTGCGGACCGGGCCGGCGCCATCGCCTCCTTGGCGGCGCAACTGAAAACCACCGCGAACGGAGTTGTACTCGCCGGACGCCAAGGCAGCGCCACCGCAGAAAGCGGGCCCGTTGGCGTCATCCGCGCCGATACTGCGGACAGTGCCAGTGTCACCACCGTCGACGATGTCGACCTCGCCTCCGGGCGACTGGCGACCGTCCTCGGTCTGGCCGAGCAGGATCTCGGAAAGGCCGGTCGGTACGGCATCGATGCGACCGCGCAGGCCAGAGTCCCCAGCCTGGCCACCTGATTTCGCGCAACATCCCAGATCGAGTGCAGCCCCAGCCCGGATGCGGTTCAAAATCCGGGCGGGCGGCTGCACTCGATTTTTGGTTTTCACACCGGGGAGAGTCTGGTCACAACTGCCCTGTCGAACAGGAACGATGACCGCCGCGTCGGCACCCGCCCCCAGGAGTTGGTCGGCCAGCGCCTTTAATCCCGCCTGAGTGCCGAGTTGTTGGTCGAGGTGTAACACGATCGGCCGGGCTTCAGGGGCGTGGTCGGCCATGGCCGCGAGGTAGCCGTCGCGCCGCCCTTCGTGGCTCGAACAGACCGACTCCCACACGAACGCGACGCGCTTCCGACCGCCCTCGATCATGTGTTGCGTGAGGGCGTTCCCCGCCCCGTGGTCGTCGGCCG
>JBBSUU010000026.1:0-12662 GCA_038234115.1 Mycobacteriales bacterium | reverse complement strand
GGGAGGATCGGGTGGTCCACCCGAACTTGTCATAGCGGTAGCGCCACCAGGTGCCGACCACCAGGATCGCGATGGTGACATAGGGAACAACGTCCCAGAAGATCGCCTGCGGGTTCATCGGCTGCCGCCCCGGACCCCGATGGTCAGCGCAAACGGTTCCAGGCCAACAGATTCCATCGGGGGGCCCTGCATGGCCAACCGGCGGGCCTCCTTCAGATCAGCTTCCGTGGCCTCGGGCAACGTGGCGCAAACGGCGCCGATGACGCCGGCGTAGACCGGTGAAACACGTTGCAACCCGTCGCGCAGCATGTCGATCGGTGTTCGATGTTTGCACAGCACTTCGTATCCGGATTCCTCATCTACGGTGGCAGCAAACTCCAGGAGGACGGCGAGATGATCCGGTAATTCACGAGCCGGCGGAATCACGCCGGCCGCCCGATACATGTCGGAGAAGGCCAGCAGGGCCATCCCGCGATTTCTGGTATCCCCTGCGGTGTAATAGGTCAGGAACATGGTGCGACTGCGTTTCCAGTCGAATACCTCGGCGTACTGCCTACTCGCCTCGATCAGCGACAGCTCCCCTAGATGCTCAACTGCCGCGACCAACGGCTGTCGAAAGTTCGCCGAGACTGCCCGCCACAGCTTTTTCGACGACGTTCAAGCGTTGGCCCTGGTCATCATCAGGATGAGCGAGCAGTAACGAGGCGGCCTGCCAGACTATTCGACGTTGGGTACTGGTCGTACTTGCCCCATGAGAAGCCTTACGACGAATCTTCATGATGCGCCGTCCTTTTGAGCAAGCCTGGGCGAACCCGGCCGGGGGGCGAACATGCCATCAGGTGTTCCCTTCCCGTCCCAATTCAGCAAGTTGACCTTGGCCTGCCGATCCGATCCGTCGGCGATCCCTTCGGAGGTCTGACGCTCCCGGAGTGCCTGGAAGGACTCGACCGCCATCGGCATCGGCGAACCACTGGTCTCGCCGAATGGCCCGGAACCACTGGCGTACATGCCGGGGCCGCCGTCAAAGTCCAACGAGCACTCGGTCACCGTCTCTTCCAACCGGTGCCCCTCGTTGGCATAAGCCGTCGGGATCACGTACCTGGCTTCATATTTGGCGATGGCGAGCAGCTGGTACATCTCGTACATCATTTCTTCACCCATGCCCACCGAAGCCGGAATCTCTGGTCTGGAATCCCGGCCCAAATTGAGATCTCGCATATAGGCCCGCATCGCCGCCAACTTCTTCAAAACCCCGCTCACCACGGTGGTATCACCGGCACTGAACAGTTCGGCCAGGTATTCGATGGGGATCCGCAACGCCTCAATGGCACCGAAAAGATTGTCCGGGTCTTCCCCGTCGTGTCCGTCGCGGCTGATGGCATCGACCACCGGGGATAGCGGCGGCACCTACCAAACCATTGGCATGGTGCGGTATTCCGGGTGCAGCGGCAGCGCGATGCGATAGGTCTTGGCCAGCGCGTACACCGGAGAGCGACGAGCCGCGTCCATCCATTCCTCGGAGATCCCCTCGGCCCTGGCACCCTTGATCACTTCCGGGTCGTTGGGGTCGAGCATGACGTCGAGTTGCGCCTCGTACAAATCTTTCTCGTTCTCCGTCGATGCTGCCTCCAGCACCCGGTCGGCGTCATAGAGGATCAACCCGATGTAGCGAAGGCGACCGACGCAGGTCTCGGAACAGACGGTCGGCAACCCGACCTCGACCCGCGGATAACAGAACGTACATTTCTCGGCCTTGCCGGTCCGGTGGTTGAAATACACCTTCTTGTACGGGCAACCGGTAACGCACATCCGCCAACCATCGACATGGCTGGGATGGGCGAGAAACCGGCGATCCGATCCGGTCCGTACCGGGCAATGGTGTGGACATGGGCCGCCGCCGCGATCTCGGTGGCCTCGTCCCAGCTGATCCGAATCAGACCACCCTTGCCGCGAGCCTGCTGGTATCGCTTACGCCGCACCGGATCATCCTGAATTTCCGCCCAGGCCAACACCGGATCGCGCAATCTGATCCGGGCTTCTCGATACATCTCGATGAGAATCCCACGGGCGTACGGATACCGAACCCTGGTCGGCGAGTAGGTGTACCAGGAAAAGGCTGCGCCTCGTGGGCACCCGCGCGGCTCGTAGTCTGGCCGGTCGGGTCCGGTTGTGGGGTAGTCCGTTTCCTGGGTCTCCCAGGTGATGATGCCGTCCTTGACGTAAACCTTCCAGGAACAGGACCCGGTGCAATTCACGCCGTGAGTGGAACGGACGACCTTGTCGTGGCTCCAGCGGTCCCGGTAGAAAACGTCCCCCTCCCGGCCACCAGACTTTTGCACCGTACGCAAGTCCGGAGAAACTTCGGACCGGGTGAAAAACCGCCCGCTTCGCACCAGTAGATCCGACAGTGCCCCATCGGTACCTGTGTTCGCGCTCATACCATCCTTTTCGAAGAACATTGCCGGTCAGAAGATTTCACCCGCATCCTGCAGCTAAGCGGGGTGGGTCACGATCGGCTTCCGGCGATCGGTCGTGGGCAGCCGCATCGCCACCGCGAACAAGGCGAGCAGACTCGTGGCCGAGAGCAGAGCCAGGCCGATGGTGTAGTTGTGATCGATCGCGTTATAGGTGGCGCCGAGTACCAGCGGTGGGAAGAATCCACCGAGTCCGCCGGCAGCGCCCACGATTCCGGTGACTGCCCCGACTCGGTCGACCGGTGCCGACCGTGCCACCCAGGCAAAGACGCCGCCGGTCCCGATGCCGAGGAACATAGCCATCAGGATGAAACTGGCCCCTGCAAGCGTTTCCGGGGGCGGTTGGAATGCGACGACCACCGCCATCACCGCCGCGCCGACCAAGGACGACATCACGACTACCTTCGGATGGAATTTGTCGGACAGTATTCCGCCCACCGGCCGGGCCAGCACCGCGGCGATAGCAAATCCGGCCGTGCGCGCGCCGGCGCCCGTGATCGAGAATTCGTAGATCGTCTTCAAATAGGTCGGGAGGTAGGTGCTGAAGGCTACGAAGCCACCGAAGGTAACCGCATAGAGCGCCGACAGTTGCCAGGTGACCCGAAGCTTTCCGGCAGCGATCAGTTTCGGTAGGACCGGATCCGTATTCGGTTTCCACCGCGGCGAATCCTGCATTTTCAGCAGCACAAGTCCAGCCGTTGCCGCCAGCGCGACGGCGATGATCGCATGAGCTGCGACAGATCCGAACCAAGAGACAAAACGGGGTGTGAAGAAGGCGGACAGCGCGGTTCCGCCCATGCCGGCGCCGAATACGCCGGTGGCAAATCCCCGCTTGGAGGCTTTGTACCAGGCATTGACGAAGGGAATTCCTACCGCAAATGAGGTTCCCGCAATACCGAGGAAGAACCCGAAGATCAACATCATCGGATAGGAATCCAACTGCCCGGCAAAAGAGACCAGCAGCACCGGAATGATCGAGATCACCGAGACGGCAGCGAACATCCGGCGACCGCCGAAACGGTCGGTCATCGCTCCTACCGGAATCCGGCCCACCGAACCGACCAGGATCGGGGTTGCCACCAGCAGTGCAGTCTGCGAGGTGGTCAGCGACATCGCCTTGCTGTAAGCCGAAGACAGCGGCCCGATCAGGTTCCAGGCCCAAAAGTTGATCGCAAAGGTCCAGGTTGCCAATGCCAGATTGAGGCCCTGCCCCCGGAGTGCATCGCCGGAAGTTGCATCAACGTCCGAAGTCGAACCAGGGTGCGATGTTCTGTCAGCTTTGGAGAGTGCGCCGGCACCTTGAGGGGTGGATTGAGCAGATGCCGAATCCGGCCCCGACCTATTCGACATGCATCTGCCTCTCGCCCGTCCCACTTTGATGGACCTCAGACGGTACGGATGCTCCGCAAGGGTAAATAGGGTCGAAAGTCCCTAGCCCCGAGCAGGATGGTCAGGTCGGTTGTTCAGCGTTCCCGGCCCCCCGTGTCGCGATCATGGCGTCATCTTTCGCCGGCGGTGTCGAGCCAAGCAGCCTTGGTGATCATCCGTTCAACCGTTGGCCGTAGGAGCGCCGCCAGTTGATCACCAGCAAAGTGATGCCGCCGGCGAGGACCACCAGCCACAACCTGATTGCTCGATAGATGACCACACCGGCCAGCGCGGTGCCGGCTGGTACCCCGGCCCCGATAAGACCGGCGCTCAAGGTCAATTCGACGACGCCGACCCCACCGGGGGTGAGGCCGAGGGCCAGAACGCCCACTCCCGCAGCCCAGATAAGAACCAGATATGACCAGGGCAGGACCGCGTGGACTGCCAGCAACGACAACGCGAGGCAGGCAATATCGGCTATCCAGTTGATGACGGCAGACCCGGCGGCGAGCAGCGCGCTACGACGGGTCAGCGCAAGGGAGGCGAATCGGTCGATCGCACGAAGCATTGCACCGCGGAGCTCCGCACGTGGCCAACCCACCACACATTCAATACGAAGCAGGGTCAGCGAAAGGAACAACTCCAGCAGTTGTCTCATCCGTGGCCGGTGAATTGTGGCCAGGAGAATGGTCACGGGCAGCACTGCCACCAACAAGGTCAGCGCGCCGCCGATCGCCGAGACCGGGGTAGCCGCCATCAGGGCACCGGTACTGGTGATGAGCGCCAGCGTGACCGTCGAGTAGATGCCCGACACTGCCAGCACCCAGGCCGCAACCGGTGCGTCGACCCCGGCCTGGACGAATCGCCGGAATGAAAAGAACGCCGCCGTCGCAGATCCGATCATCGGGAGGGTCACCGAGATCGCCGTTCCGGCGTAGACAGTGCCCATTACCGAGAGCAACGGGACCTGCTGCCCGCCGATTGCCAGTAGGCGGCGTTGTTCCCGCGCCAGGGCAGCCATGGACACTGCCTGGGCCGCAACGGCAATGACCACCAGGTGCCATCGAGCCTGCAGCAAAGCTTCGGGTAGATCAGACAACCGATCGCGCTGCCAAATGACCAGCGCGACCAACAGTACCAGGATCAGCACGGTGCCGATCAGTCGAAAGTGGCGATGCCGGGCGGGCAAGCGATGATGATGATGCTCCAGCTGCTCGGAAGTCGGCCCACGACCGGTCGCCCCGTCGCTACTGGTGCCCCGACGCCTGGCGGTCATCCCCGGGGCAAGATCGCCAGCGGGCAGGACAACCCATCGATCAAACCGGACGTGGTGGACCGGAAGATCATGCTGAGAAGTTGATGGTGGCTGCGACCACCCGCCACGAGTAGGACACAGCTCTGCGGAGGTCGGCAGTATTCGAGGATCGACTCAACAGGATCGCCCTGAATGGCAACGAATCTCGTTTTTATCTCGGGGTGTTCAGCGGCCGCGGCGGCGAACGCAATCGCGAGTGAGCCGGTATCCCCCGGCCCCGCCGACGTATCCTGGTTCTCCACATGAAGGGCAACCAACGCAGCACCCCGCAGGGCGGCCTCCTGGAAGGCGAACTCGAGAACACCGTCGCCGTCGTTTTCACCTTCGATGGCGATAACGACTGGGCCGTCGTAACGGACCGCACCGCTCAACGGATCGGATCGGACGATGACCACCGGGCAGGCCCGGTGCTGTACCAGTTCGGACGCCACGGAACCGACAATGGATCTGACCCAGTGGTGGCCGACGGTAACCCCGACCACGGCCAGCGACGCGTGCTCCGATCCTTGAACCATGACGTCAACGGCAGCGCCGTATTGCAACGACCACTGAACCTTCAGTCCTGGGTAATCTGCCACTAGGGTGGCCGCAACACTCTCGAGCATCTTCGTCATACGAACTCGGTCTGCGTCGAAGATCTCAGACGGGTAGATCACCTCACCGTCCATACCGGCGATGGGCAGGGTGTACCCATGGACCAGGCTCAGCACGGCGCCACGGCGGTGCGCCTCGCCGGCAGCCCAGAATACGGCTTGGGCTATCGGACCCGCCTCATCAACCCCGACCTCGACGACATTCGCCGCCAACTCGGTGTCCCCACCCGGATGGTCCTTCCGCGCCGCTGTCATGGCTGGAGCACAATACGAATCGGATTACCGAGTTTGCTGGTGAGATGTTCGACAGCTTCGGCGGCCCTGGCCAACGGCAGGATCTCACTGACCGAGCGAGAGAACTCAACACGCCCGGTCTGAACCAGCCTGACAAGTTGACCAAGATGTTCCGGTAACGAGCCGTAGTGACCGAGAACCTGTTGTTCCAGGTAACTGAACATGGTCCCGTTGGAGATGACCACCGGTTTGTCCGTCAAGCCCACCAGAACCAGTTTGCCGAGTTTGCCCAGGCAGGCGATGGCCTGCTCACGCACGGCGGCCACCCCGGCAAAGTCGAAGGCCAACTGGAGACCGAGGCCGCCGGTGAGATGCAGAATTGTTTGGTGCAAGTTCTTATCAGCCGGATCCAGCGCATGGTCGGCCCCGAACAGGAGTGCTCGTTCGCGGGCGGCCGGCAGTGGGTCGATGGCGATGATCGGTGCTACCCCGATCGTCCTGAGCAACTGCACAGCGTGGGCACCGAGCCCGCCAACGCCCCAGATGCCGGCCGATTGGGCCGGCTTCGCCGCCGCCGTGGAAGTTATCGCTGCCCAGGGCGTGGACACTGCGTCCGGAATGAAACATGCCTGTTCGAAGGGAAGCTCATCGCCAATGGCCACCACGGTGTCCTGACGTGCCAGCGCGTACTCCGCCCAGCCACCGTCGTAATCCACGCCGCGAGTGAAGACTGTACTTCCTCGAGTCTCACCTGCCTGCAGGAGAACTCGCTGACCTGGGGTCCACTGGCTGACCTCCGGACCTATCAGGTCAACGGTTCCGGCCACTTCGTGTCCAAGGGTGACACTCTCACCCAGCAGGTACAGCGGTTTCAAAAGCCCGCTGATCAGGTGAACATCGGAAAGGCAGACACCAGCAGCCCCCACTTTGATCCGCACCTCGCCGGGGCCGGGCACCGGAGTGGGCACCTCCTGCACCGAGAATTCAAGGCTTCTGACATTGAGTCGTCCCGCGAGCATCATATTTTTCCGTTTCGATTGTGAGCGACGAAACCCTCTAGCAGAGAGCGCAATTGCCGGAATCTACGCGTCGTAGCAGACCTGGATACTGTTGGTCAGACCAGTGATACCCGGTGCAGACCAGGCAAGCTCCTCGGCGCTATGGCGGTCAGCCAACGACGGAACGTGACCGTCGAGCCAGATATGGCCCTGGTCGTTGCTTCGGACCGTGATGGTGCTGCCTTCGAACTGGGCATGACGGGCGATTGCAGCCTCAATTGCACCTTTGACAGCGGCAAAAGCGGGGCTGGGTTTAATGCTGATCTCGTTGAGCACCTCTGTGACCCCTTTGAGATGGCGAACGGCATGTTCGGCAGCCACTTTCTCCTGGTGACAGGACACCTCACCGATCAGTGTGATCGCGTGATCGTTGACCGTGACCTGAACCGAGACCGGGATGTTGACCGCCGCGCGGAGGGCCAGGCAGGCCTGGACCGCGATATCGGCATCGGTGATCTCGCCCCAGATGTTCCGAACGGAGAGATCCAACGCCAGGGCGGTGACCCCGCGAACCCGGAGCGCGGCCTGGCCGACCAGCACCTTCTGCGGGTAGGAGTCGACCTCGCCGGTCAACGCGACACTGCCCCGATCAGCAGTGACTCCGATGTGATTGCAGTCAATGCCCGGTACCCGGGCCAGCTCGGCCATCACTGATGCTTTGATCTCGGTATCGGTGTGCAGATCGCCCTTGATGTGGGTCATGGTGCCAGCTTGGTCGACCTGCGCCTCGCGCAGCAGAGTATTTGGTCCCTACTGAGCAGGGAAATATTGCTCGCCGACAACGGCAGCAGACTGGGTCAGAACGCTGCGGGTGGATTATCCGCCAGCGACCGGACATGACGGAGTTGAGGGCATCCGGTGCTGGACGGCCAAAGAGTTGCGGGCGTGATATCCCGGAAAGATGTTTCGCCGACCGAGAGTTCGAATCGGCAAAGATGCTGGGCTACACGAGACGTGCGGTCCCCTAGGGTTCGGCGTGCTTGACCACACCATTGGCCACCGGGGACAGCACCGGACTCACCGCGCTGGAAAAAGGCTGTGCAGCAGCGGTCTCCCGAGCCAAAAAGGTGCCCAATTCGCCAATGGTGCTCATCAACGGTGCCGGGAAGACAACTGTGGTGTTCTTGTCGACGCCGATCTCGACCAGACTCTGCAGGTTGCGCAACTGAAGGGCCAGCGGGTGGGCCATCATGATGTCGGATGCATCCCCCAAGGCCGCCGCAGCCAGATGCTCACCCTCGGCATTGATGATCTTCGCGCGCTTTTCCCGCTCCGCTTCGGCCTGCCGGGCCATTGCCCGTTTCATGGTGTCCGGCAACTGGATGTCCTTGAGCTCCACGAGCGTGACGAGCACCCCCCAGTCGACCGTGCTGACATCAAGGATCCGCCGAATGTCCAGGTTTATCTTGTCGGTCTCGGAAAGTGTCTGGTCCAGTGAATGTTGACCCACCACCTTCCGCAGGGTGGTCTGTGCGATTTGGTCGATCGCGGAGTACACATTTTCGATGGCCACCACAGATTTGACCGAATCGACCACCCGGAAATATGCCACCGCCGAAACATCGACGCTGACGTTGTCCTTGGTGATGATGCCCTGGGATTGAATGGGCATCGTGACAATTCGCAAGGAGACGCGGTGCATGACGTCCACCATGGGAATGATGAAACACAGACCAGGTTCTCGGGTACCGATCACCCGGCCGAATCGGAAGAGAACTCCCTGTTCGTACTGTTTGACGACCTTCACCGCAAGTCCGAGCATCAGAAATACCACGATGAGAATGATCCCGAGAATGGTGAAGAGTAATTGCATCAGATGCTCCGGTGAGGATGGTGCCAGCGGCACGTCTGATGACTGACCACCCCGTCAACTATTGCTCGTTCACATCACGGCGAGCAGAGGACAAAGTCCTGTGTCTTCGGGAATCTGAAGTGGCCGGCCCGGGTCATCCATTGCTGCTGTGCGAGCAGGATCTACCGCAACTTTCCTTGATGGTGTGCACTGCTTCTAGAACCTTGATCGCTGCCTCGGAAATTGTCTTGCCCTTTGCCGGCGGAGGGAGGCCCTACGCACCATAGTTCTGGGCTGTTCGTATTCCCACGGAAGGGGCTCGGCACCCCTCCCGTGTGGGTCGCCCGCACCGAAGCTCAGTTCTGCGCGACCAAGCGTGCGTCCTGATGCCGGACCATGTGTTGGTTCCGATCAATGATCGCCACTTCGCAATCTGCCGCTCGCAGGCAGGCAACATTGACCTGGCCGAAGACCACATCGTGCATCGTGGTATTTCGGTGCGCACCGAGCACCAACAGATCCGCACCGACCGCCAGTTTCACCAACTCAACCGCCGGTTTGCCACCGAGGCTGTGAATTCTGATCTCGGGCTTGACCAGGATTCCCTTGGTGGCGGCAGCGATCTCGTTGTCCAGCATGCATTCGGAACCAATCTGAAGCTCCGAGCGAGTTCCCATCACCGCCTCAACGATGGTGTCCGGTTGCCAGCAGTGCAGCACGTCGACAACGGCGCCCTGCTCCAAGGCCTTTTCCATCGACCAGCGAAGCGCCGCCAAACTGTCGCGGGATCCATCAATCCCAACAACAATGCGCTTGATGACAACCTGTTCAGTCATGGGTGCACTCCTCGTCAACAAGGACCGCGACCTGCGGTCCCGAATCTCAAAGATAGGTCCGAAGACAGGGCACGGGCAGGGCCGAAAGTCCCAAGAATCCGGTCCGTGTGGCCCTCCTGATCTTCGGGTGGGGCAGCCATCGTATGGCGTATGCCTGAAAACACTTTGTCCGATACCGACCTTGCCGATATCGACGGCTATTGGCGGGCAGCCAACTACCTGTCCGTTGGGCAGATCTATCTGCTGGACAACCCGTTATTGCGCGAGCCGCTACTGGCCGAGCACGTCAAGCCGCGGTTGCTCGGTCACTGGGGTACCACTCCCGGCCTGAATCTGGTTTACGCCCATCTGAATCGACTGATCAAAAATCGCGATCTGAATGCTATCTATATCACCGGTCCGGGACATGGCGGTCCGGGACTGGTCGCCAACTCGTACCTGGAAGGCAGTTACACCCAGACGTACTCAGATATCAGCCAAGACGAGGACGGGATGCGCAAACTGTTTCGGCAGTTTTCTTTTCCCGGCGGAATTCCCAGCCACGTGGCGCCGGAGACCCCCGGCTCGATTCACGAGGGAGGCGAACTCGGCTATGCCCTGGTCCATGCCTTCGGCGCCGCCTTCGACAACCCGGATCTGCTGGTGGCCTGCGTTATCGGTGATGGCGAGGCCGAAACCGGGCCGCTGGCAGCGAGTTGGCATTCCAACAAATTTCTCAATCCGGTGACGGACGGCGCGGTACTGCCGATCCTGCACCTGAACGGTTACAAGATCGCCAACCCCACCATCCTGGCCCGTATTCCGCAGGAGGAGTTGGCCGAGTTGATGCGGGGGTATGGCTATCAACCGCATTTCGTCAGCGGTGATGATCCGGAAACGGTGCATCAGCTATTGGCCGCCAAGTTGGAGTGTGTGGCCGATGACATCGCCGCAATCCAACGTGAAGCGCGAGCCGGCAATACCGATGACCTTCCGTCCTGGCCGATGATCGTGCTTCGGACACCCAAAGGGTGGACCGGACCGAAAGTTGTCGACGGCCTCAAGATCGAGGGCACATTTCGCGCGCATCAGGTGCCACTGGCCGATACTCGGAACAACGCCGACCATCGAAAGATGTTGCAGGACTGGATGCTCAGCTATCGCCCGGAAGAGCTTTTTGACGAATCCGGTAGGCTCCTCCCGCGGCTGCAGGCGTTGGCGCCGATCGGAGATCGCCGAATGAGCGCAAATCCGCATGCCAATGGTGGACTCCTGCTCAAAGACCTGCGCCTGCCCAACTTCCGGGACTTCGCGGTGCCGGTACTTCGACCAGGCACCGAGATGCACGAAGCCACCAGGGTCCTGGGTATCTATCTCGCCGACGTCATTCGGTTGAATCCACAGAACTTCAGATTGATGGGGCCGGACGAAACGGCCTCCAACCGGCTGGGAGCTGTGTTCGAGCAGACTGACAGAGCCTGGGATGCAACCATTATCGAGGGTGATGATCATTTGGCACCCGACGGTCGAGTAATGGAAGTGCTATCCGAGCACCTGTGTCAGGGCTGGCTCGAGGGGTACCTGTTGACCGGGCGCCATGGACTGTTCAACTGCTATGAAGCGTTTGTTCACATCATCGATTCGATGTTCAATCAACATGCCAAGTGGCTCAAGACGACTCGGCACATTCCCTGGCGACGGCCCGTTGCCAGCCTGAACTATCTGCTTTCATCTCATGTCTGGCGCCAGGACCACAACGGCTTCTCCCATCAGGATCCTGGTTTCATCGACCATGTGATGAACAAAAAGGCCGAGGTTGTTCGAGTATATCTGCCACCGGATGCCAATACCCTGCTTTCTGTTGCCGACCACTGCTTGCGAAGTCGCAACTATGTCAATGTCATCGTCGCCGGGAAACAGCCGGCGCTGTCCTACCTGGATGCTGCGTCAGCCATCACCCACTGCACACGTGGCCTCGGCATCTGGGAATGGGCCGGGAACACAGACGGGGAACCCGATGTCGTGCTTGCCTGCGCCGGGGACGTGCCGACCCTGGAAGCGCTGGCCGCGGCGGACCTGTTACGACGACATCTGCCAGAACTCAAGGTCCGGTTTATCAATGTGGTCGATCTGATGCGACTGCAATCGGAGACCGAGCACCCGCACGGAATGACGGATCGACACTTCGATGCCTTGTTCACCTCCGACAAACCGGTGATTTTTGCCTATCACGGATACCCATGGCTGATTCACCGCTTGACCTACAAGCGATCCAATCACCACCAGTTCCATGTCCGCGGGTACCAGGAAGAGGGAACCACCACCACCCCATTTGACATCGTGATGCTCAACTCGTTGGACCGGTTCCACCTGGTGATGGACGTGATCGACAATGTGCCTTCGCTTGGAAGTCGGGCAGCTGTTTTGCGCCAACAGATGTCGGATGCACGGCTGGCCGCTCGTGCCTATACCCGGGAACACGGTGAGGACGATCCGGCGATTTCGAACTGGACCTGGCCGCATTCGGAAAATTCCAACTTCAGTGAAACAGGGGTAACACCATGAAGATCAGAGAAAATTACATCGCCGTTGGCGTGGACGGATCCGAACAGGCGTTAAAGGCAACACTCTGGGCAGCAGATGAAGCTTTTCGACGCGGCGCCACGATCAAGTTGATTCACGCCTACACCGATCCGGTCTCGCTGTACGCCGGGGCGATGGTCGCGCCACAGGTCAACTTGGAGGAGGCACACGAGTGGGCGGAGGCGGTACTGACGAAGGCGGAGTCCGACATCCATCACCGTTATCCGAACATGACAGTCAGCCGGCAGATTCGACACGCCCATCCGGTGACCGCACTGCTGGAAGTCGCCGAACACGCGCTTTTGACCGTTGTCGGGGCTTCGGGCATCAATCGCCTCGAGGGATTTTTGCTTGGTTCAGTTGCTGCCCGGGTCGCCGGACATGCTCCAGGTCCGGTGGTGGTAATCCCCGGCAAAACCGAGATGGAAAT
>JBBSUU010000025.1:0-12665 GCA_038234115.1 Mycobacteriales bacterium | reverse complement strand
CCGGTTCGGCCGTCCTCACCGGGCACATCAATGATCGGAACCAGGGGCTTGGTGTCTTCGCCCAGATCGGTGATCTGAATCCGGGCGATACTCTTCAGGTGGTGGACTCGGTCGGTACCACCCGGACCTTCTCGGTCATCGCCCGGGAATCCTGGCCCAAACCTGAAGTCCCTCTTGACCGACTCTTCGACCGGGGAGGCGAGCCAAGATTGGTATTGATTACTTGCGGGGGAATTTTTGATCGATCATCAGGTAATTACGAGGACAACATAGCGGTGACAGCAGTGCAGACTTCTCCGTGATCTACGCTGTGCAGGTGTCCAGTCCCCCACCACCCGAACAGCATGGTGCCGTGGACCCTCAGTGGCTGCAACGGTTCAGGGATGGCGATAGCGCAGCCCTGAAAGAGGCTTTCGATAAATTCAGCGGAATGGTTCTCCGCCTTGCTGTTCTTGGTCTTCGCGACTATCACGACGCCGAGGATCTCGTGCAGCAAGTGTTCGTGCGGGCCTGGAAGGGACGCCACACCTTCGACCCCACGCGCGGATCAATGGGTGGTTGGCTGATGGGCATCACCCGACGCCAGATCGCCGACCGTTACGCGGCGCTGGATCGGGATCGGCGGATAATCGGTGCCGCGACCATCCTGGCGTCGGCGCCGAATCCCCCATCCGAGGACGATCTCGTCATCGATCGGTTAGATGTCAAAAATGAGATCAGTCGTTTACCCCGTCCGCAACGAATGGTATTACGTCTGGCTTTTTACGACGGGTTGACCCATTCGGAGATTGCCGACACCACCGGGTTACCACTCGGTACCGTTAAGAGTCACATTCGTCGCGGATTGGCCGCGCTGAAACAGAACAGGGAGGTGGACGGTGCAGCATCTCGATGAGGACGATCTAGTCATGCTGGCGCTGGACGAACTCCCTGACAGCACACCGGTGATGGACCATTTGGCCGACTGCGTCCAGTGCCAACAGGAATTGCACAGTTGGCGACTGACGATCGGAACAGCCCGGGACACCGATGCGCTGCTGGGTTTGGAACCGGCCCCCGCGCACATCTGGGACGCCATCGCTGCCGAAATTGCCACGCTGCGCCAGGTCGATGATCTGCCCGCCCAGCACGAGCTGTCCGGCAGCCGGGTGGGACATTCCGATGCGACGTCTGACCTGGCTGACGACTCCGGCCACGCTCCGTCGCTGGAGAGCGTTGCGACACCGGATCGCCGCGCCACGAGCGAGCGGCCTGCGGGAGCGGCTGCTTCGCGCCCCACGCCTGCGGTCGCCACGCCTGCAGACACTGGGCCTGCATCTTCGCTGCAACAACACCGGGATCGTCGAGCAGGTGAGCGTCGGGACTGGAAGCTGCCCTTGATCGCCGCTGCCGTCGCGGCCGTGATCAGTGGCGCTGGGGTCTATTTTGCCGTCGGATCCTCCGATGCCACCGAACCAAAACCGCAACTTGAGGCCGTTGCAAATCTTGAGCCCCTCAACGGTGGAACGGGTCGGCTGGGCACCGCAGAGCTGGTCAAATCCAATGGCATCGCCTGGGTCCAGGTTCAGGCAACTGACCTCCCGCCCATTCCCGGCTCCTATGAGGTGTGGCTTTTCGGAGCGGACGGGAAGAT
This sequence comes from Mycobacteriales bacterium, assembly GCA_038234115.1. GTDB lineage: Bacteria > Actinomycetota > Actinomycetes > Mycobacteriales > Nakamurellaceae > Nakamurella. Next base: position 11,032 of record JBBSUU010000025.1, on the reverse strand, counting down.
GGTTTCGCTCGGCGTGCTTGCCGCCGGCCTGGGGAACTTTGCAGTCCCCCAGGGGATCGATCCGGCCTCCTACTCGGTCATCGACATCTCCAATGAACCGGCGGACGGAAATCCGGCGCACTCCAAGAACAGCGTGGCCCGCGGCAACCTTGCCTGATGGCCGTTTGGTGCCTGTCTCAGCTGTTCGGTAGCACGAGTGTTGCCTACTGGATAAAACGAGCCAACGCCGACAACGCACCTTCGATGACCGGGGTGTGACCGGCGAAGGACATCCGCATCCACGATTTGCCACCCACGGGGTCGAAGTCGATACCCGGCGCCACCGCGACTCCGTGGGTGCTGAGCAGATCCGAACACCAGGACAGCGAATCCCCGGTCAGGTGAGAGATATCGGCGTAGATATAAAACGCGCCATCGGCGGGTGCCAGCGTGCACAGCCCTATCTTCGGAAGGCCGGTCAACAAAATCTCGCGATTGTGGGCGTAGCGGGCCACATGCGAGTCGCATTCGGCATAGGCGTCGAATGCGGCCACGGCCGCGTATTGAGCCGGTGCGGGCGGGCAGATGGCCATGTTGCCGGCGAGTGAATCCACTGCAATCCGAAGGTCTCCTGGCACCAGCGCCCAACCGATTCGCCAGCCCGTCATCGAGAAGTACTTGGAGAAGGAGTTGATTACCAAGCCTGTCCGACTTGACTCCCAGGCGCAGGTGCCGCGGCCGGAATAGCTGATCCCGTGGTAGATCTCATCGGAGATGAGCCGAATCCCCTGCTGCTCGCAGTAGATCGCCAGTGCTGCCAACTCGGTCGGTGACAGCATGGTGCCGGTAGGATTGGCCGGACTCGCCACCACCAAACCATCCAGGTTCAGGCCGGCCAGGGCGGCAACCGTTGGCTGGAATCGATTTTCCGGCCCGGTCGGGATCTGAACCACCTCACAACCCAAGGCGTGCAGGATGTTCCGATACGCGGGGTAACACGGTATCGCCAAACCCACGCGGGAGCCAGGATCGAAGGCGGCCAGAAAAGCCAACGTGAAAGCCCCGGATGACCCGGTGGTGACCACCACCTCATCAGGATCGACACTCAGGCCATACCAGTGTTGATAATGTCCGGCGATGGCCTGACGCAGTGGCAGGATGCCGGGAGTCTCGGTGTAGCCCAAAACCTCGGTCTCCAGGACATCGTGCAACACCTTGCGCACCGGGTCCGGCGCCGGGGACGATGGCTGTCCGGCTGCCAGGTTGAATACGGGTAGGCCGGCTTCGGCCCGCCGAGTGGCCGCCGCCCACACTGCCATCACGTGGAAAGGGGCGGTCTGGCCGCGAAGTGAGGGCGTGAAGGTCATGGATCCATCTTCGCAGAGCCGGATCTTTCTCCTCCCCGGCGGCGGCCTGGGCCTGAGTCCCCCGGGCACGCGCTGGTGGTGTTGGACCTTCGCCTGACGACCACCAGCGGATGAAGCTGGACTAGAGGATGATCCGGCCCTCGACCGCGGCCAGGGCGATATCGGTGCGGTGCTGGGAGCCTCTCATGGTGATCTGATCTACCACCTTGTAGGCCGCCTGCCGAGCCTGCACCAGATCCGATCCGGTTCCGACCACTGAAAGCACCCGTCCGCCGGTGGACATGATGGTGCCTTCGCCGGTATTCCTGGTGCCGGCGTGGAGCACGTCGGGGTGGTTCGCGCCGTGGATGAAATCACCGGTCGTCGGCGTGCCCGGATAGTTCTCAGCAGCAATCACGACCGTCACCGCGGAGCCTGGCTTCCACTCCAACCGCTGGTAGCCGGACAGGTCGCCGTGCGCGGCGGCGTTGAGGAGGCCGGCCAGCGGCGTGGCCAGCAGCTCCAATACGACCTGGGTCTCCGGATCGCCAAACCGAGCGTTGAACTCGATGACCTCCGGTCCACGCGGCGTCAGGACCAAACCGGCATACAGCAGGCCGATGAAAGGTGTTCCACGGGCGGCCATTTCGGCCATCACCGGATCAAGCACCTCGCGCTGCACTCGCTCCACCAGACCGTCCGGCACCCACGGCAGTGGCGCGTAGGCTCCCATGCCGCCGGTATTGGGGCCCTCGTCACCATCGGCAAGTCGCTTGAAGTCCTGCGCCGGAATGAGCGGAATTGCACGGGTGCCATCGCAGATGGCGAACAGCGAAACCTCCGGGCCGGACAGAAAGGTCTCGACCAACACCGGGTGGCCGCCGGCCAGCACCGCCTGCGCGTGCGTTATGGCCACCGCTCGATCCGACGTGACCACCACACCTTTGCCGGCCGCCAGCCCATCGTCCTTCACCACATAGGGCGAGCCGCAGGTGTCTAGGGCGGCTTCGATACCGGCTGAATCACTGACCGATACCGAGTCGGCGGTCGGCACCCCGGCAGCGGCCATGACTTCTTTGGCAAATGCTTTGGAACCTTCGATCTGCGCGGCGGCGGCAGATGGGCCGAAAGTTGCGATGCCGACCGCTCGGAGCGAGTCGGCCGCGCCGGCCACCAGTGGTCCCTCCGGACCGACAACAACCAGATCAACATCGAGCTCGATGGCCAGATCCGTGATGGATTGCGGATCCGCCAGGTCGACCGGATAGCTGGTGGCAAGGGTGTGCGTGCCGGCGTTCCCGGGCGCTATGTGCAGGTTTGTCACGGCCGCGTCCTGGCGCAGCGCGCGCAGCAGGGCATGTTCACGGGCACCGGAGCCAACTACCAGGATTCGCACGATATGTGAGGCTATCTTCCCATCGTGCGGTGCGCCCAATCAGGCTCCCTGGGAAAGGGTTTTCCGGAGCTTGCTGCCAGCTTGTTGTAGCGCCGATGTGAATGAATATCGACGTCGATCAAGCCGGCCTGGAACTTGCCGGCTGAACCTCCCGGCAGCGTGATGACCCAGATTTTTCTTTGGTGCGTGTCGGTGGCAGGTGACTGGGTGTCGGTTGCGGGTGACTGGGTGTCGGTGGCAGGTGACACAGTGGCTCCATGGCTGAGCGGCCCGAAGTTCCGGGAGACATGGTGCGCCGGATCGATGACGTCCTGAGCTCTTTCCCCGAGATCAGGCGGGAGCCGGCCTGGGTGGGGCTTCGTTGGCGGGTCGAATCTTCAACTGTCGCCCATGTCTTCGGCGGCGAGGACCAGCTGTACCGCATGACCTTCCGGGCGGAGCCGGATGAGGTGCTGGCATTCGAACATCTCGGCAAGCCATACTTCCGGTCGAGCTGGGGCCGCAATGTCGTGGGAATGCTGCTCGACGATGAGACCGACTGGGCCGAGGTCGGTGAGCTGCTCACCGACTCGTACTGCTTGCAATCGTCTGCGCGCCTGGCTCAGCAGGTTGCCCGCCCCGGCACTGAAGCCGCACCCGCTGCCGGACAGTAGGGGCGCCGGATCGGTAATCTGCCTTCGGTCTAATGCGTTGCAAGCCCACGAAATCACCGGCTCAAGCGAGCAGCACCGAGTTGAGCAGCGTCAGGCGAGAACGTCGTGCAGCACAATTGTCTGGTCACGACCTGGTCCGACACCGATCGAGCTGATCCGGGCGCCGGACATAGCTTCCAGGCTACGAACGTAGTTCTGCGCGTTGGCCGGCAGCTCCTCGAAGGTCCGGCACATGCTGATGTCCTCTGACCAGCCGGGCAAGTCTTCGTAGATCGGCGTCGCATGGTGCAGATCGCTCTGTGTCATGGGCATCTCGTCGTACCGGACGCCATCGACGTCGTAGGCGACACACACCGGAACTGTTTCCAGCGAGGACAACACGTCCAGTTTGGTGAGGAAGAAGTCGGTGATGCCGTTGACGCGGCTCGCGTAGCGGGCGATGACCGCATCGAACCAACCGCACCGTCGTAACCTGCCAGTAGTGACACCCACCTCACCGCCGGTCTGGCGCAGGTATTCGCCCCACTCGTCTTCGAGTTCGCTTGGGAATGGCCCGGACCCCACGCGGGTGGTGTACGCCTTCAGAATGCCGATGACCGAGTCGATCCGGGTCGGCCCGAGGCCGGAGCCCGCGCAGGCACCGCCGGCGGTCGGATTCGAGGAGGTCACGTACGGGTAGGTGCCGTGGTCGACGTCCAACAAGGTTCCTTGCGAGCCCTCGAGCAGAATGTGCTCCCCGGCGTCGACGGCGGTGTTCAACGCCAACCGGGTGTCGGCGATCCGGTGCTTGAAGCCCGCCGCCTGTTCCATCACCTCGTCGAAGATCCGGACCGGATCCAGCGCCTTGCGATTGTAGATCTTGACCAGGATCTGGTTCTTCAGATCCAGCGCCGCCTCGATCTTCTTCTGCAGGATCGACTCATCCAGAAGATCTTGAACTCGGACGCCCAGCCGGGCCACCTTGTCCTGGTAGGCCGGTCCGATTCCACGGCCCGTGGTACCGATCTTCGCGTTGCCCAGATAGCGTTCGGTGACCTTATCGATGGCAACGTGATACGGCATGATCAGGTGTGCATCCGAGGAGATCATCAAACCGCTGGTGTCCACATCCCGAGCTTCCAGACCCTCCAACTCTTTGAGCAGGACGCCCGGATCGATCACCACCCCGTTGCCGATCACATTCTTGCAGCCGGGGGTCAGAATCCCGGACGGGATCAAGTGCAGCGCGAACTTTTGTCCGTCCGGCAGCACCACCGTGTGGCCGGCGTTGTTGCCGCCCTGATAGCGCACCACCCACTGGACCCGCCCGCCGTATAAATCGGTGGCTTTCCCCTTGCCTTCGTCGCCCCACTGGGCGCCGATCAGCACCATTACCGCCATCAATGACTCCCGTTGCATACTCGCCCGGACATGTCATGACCGGGTCAGGCGTTAGGTGCTCTGTCTGAATCCAGGCTCTTCCCTGCTTCTGGAACGGAAGACGTACCGTTACAAATGTAGGAGTACCGCCTGAAAGGGTAGTCGTTGAATCAGATCACAGTTGTCTGCGCACGGCCGGACGCGCAGGATGAGGCCATTGGCCAGCCGATCAGCCCGGTGCTGGCCAGAGTTGGCCAGTTCACCGAACGTGTCCATTTTGCGGGTCGGTTTCCGAACAAGGACATCGATGAACACCTTTCCGGACGCGTGGTGGTGGTCGGTGAAGAACAACACCTTGCGGCCGTTGCGCTGCGGCTTCTTCGCAAGGACCTGCTCGGCAGCGTCGAGCTTGGCTATGTCGCGTTGACCAAAAATGAGTTCACCACCACCTGGAGGCTGCCCGTCGGTGCCGCTGCCGTCGATGTGGCCTGCACCGAGATTGCCCGGCCGGTCACCTTCACCAGGGACGATGTGGGTGGGGTGCTGGTCTCCGTCGGACAAATATCGCCGATCGATGCCACCGTTTACCTGGATGAAAAACGACTACTGGCGGGCCGAGCCGCCCACTTGGAGGTGCGTCCGCACTCCGAATTCGGCCTAGCGGTGACCGTGCATCAGACAAGAAAAATCGCCGGTATCTCCCTGGGCAGGAAGTCGACCACCACCTTGGGACGGGCCGTCTCCATCGGCGCCAACGAAGGGGCCGAACTCACTGTGGTGAACGACGGCTTGGAGCGTCCGCGACCGCTACCCCGCTGGACCTACTACAAGCACACCGAGCCATTGCTGCTGGTCCACGGCCGCTGACGAGTCACTCGCCGGTTACGGAAGAAGTTCAGCCGGCATGGTCGGGTCCGCGTCGAGCAGGAACGATCTGATTCGCTCGACCTCGGCAGTTTCTTCGATGGCAGCAGCCGCCTGGCCCAGAGCGGAGAGCGCCCGCAGGAAAGCCTGATTCGGCTCGTGCGACCACGGAACCGGTCCGGCCCCCTTCCACCCGCTGCGCCGAAGCCTGTCCAGGCCACGGTGATAGCCGACGCGGGCGTAGGCATAGGCCCGCACCTCTTCACCTTCGTCCAGCGCCACTTCGGCCAGCAGCGCCCAGGCGAGGCTGGATTCCGGATGATCCCGAGCGGCTGACTCGGCGGAGTGACCGGCAGCGATCGCCTGGGCGGCTGGATCTTCGGGCAAATGGACCGGTGGCGGGCCGAGGAGATTAGGGCGAGTCATCCCCCCATCCTGCCCCGCCCGCGACGGCGCTGTTGCCACCGACCCCGTCCAGCCGGGGAACCCTGACCCGACTAGGTCATGAACATCGCGGCCGCCTGCTGATCCACCAGTCGGTACTGCTCCGAGGCCTGCGCCACCGCCATCGCCAACGCCTGGAGAGTGATCTGCCGATCAAGGGCAGCCAGATCCCATTGCGATTTGAGCAGGTAGTAGGCCTGCAACGTGTCAGCCCGCATGCTGTTCGTCGTCGCCACGACAGCATCCAGCTCAACGAGATGGGACTCGATCCGGGACCAGGTGGCGACCAGGGAGTCATGTGCCGTCTGCATACCGGCGTAGTTGACCTTGACGAAAGACATCAGCTCACCACCGGCGTGCTAACGGCCAGCGCCGCCTCGGTACCGGCCATACTGATGCCGGCGCTGACAAGTGAAGAGCCATGGCTCAGTAACGCATCCTTCAAGATCCGCGCATTGGCCAGGTGTCCCTCCATGGCCAAGACGAACTTGGGCGCTGCATCCGAGGAAGACCAGGCCAGACTCAGATCACCGAGCAACAGATCCATCTGGGTGATCTCCGAGTTCAACTTGAGGCCGGTGTCGGACACCGCGTCTCCGGTTGACTGCACCAACTCCGTGGTGACTTCGAAACCAATCATTCCGTTCCCCCATTCAGCGGCTCAGACACAGCCCGTGCCCAACCGGTTCGCGCGTGGCGGCCCGCCTCCACCTTCGACACCATTCGGAGCGTCGCCGGCCGAACCCGAGCTGCGCCATCGGGTTTCACGTTTCCTGTTGGAGAACCGTGTGCTGTGAATGCTGCCGCCGATTCGGTAACCACGCCACGCCGCATCGCTGAATGTGGATAAAAGAGCATTTGTGGATAATTGCCGCACGAAGCTAGCGGTCTCAGGATTTTGACGCTGATCTCGGTCAACTTGGATGGCCGGCAACAATCCGGGGTCCTCGTACAGTCTGGGTACCGATTCTGTGACATACCCTGTCAAGTGTTCGAACTCATCGTTCATCCGACGGCTACCAGCCGTCAGCCCACTCTTCACCCCCGAGGATTGCTGCCTGATGTCAAAATTCAAGCCGAAGGACAAATCCTTCTACGTCCTCTTTGCGGCAGCTGCGGACAATATCGCTGCGGGTGCTGCCGTCCTGTGCGGACTAACGGGGAAGAAGGCCGATAGCAGGAAGGCCGCCGAGAAGCTGGCGGTTCTGGAGATAAACGGTGACCAGATCACCCTGGAACTGCTGCGCATTTTGGGGGCCAGCTTCGTCACTCCGTTCGACCGATCCGATATTCACTCGCTGACCTCGGCGATGGAAAAGGTCATCGACCATATGGAAACAGCGGGCGCCCTGGTGCACTTGCTGGATCTCGGACCGCTGCCGATCGAGGCCAAGAAGCTGATCGATATTCTCGCCCAGTCCGCAAGTCAGACAACCGCAACGATGGCGACGCTGAAGAAGCTCAAAGGCCTGGATTCGTTCTGGAACGAGATCAAGGGCAATGAGAAGACTGCCAATAACTTGCAACGGCAGTTCCTGGTGCGGATTACCAGTGACGAATTCGACAGCGCCGAAGTCACCAAATTGCGCGCGGTGATGGTGGAGCTGCAGTCCGCCATGCGTGCCTTCGAAGATGTTGCCGACATCGTCCGCGCCATCCTCATCAAGGAGTCGTGAGCTGCACTGATGGTGGCACTCATCACCATCGTCACGCTGGCGATGATTTTTAATTTCACCAACGGTTTTCACGACGCGGCCAATGCAATTGCAACGTCCGTCTCCACTCGCGCGCTATCACTGCGAGTTGCACTGGTGGTCGCGGCGGTGGGCAACCTCGTCGGATCCTTCTTCGGTGCCGCCGTGGCGCAGACCGTCGGGAAGGGCATCATCGATCTGCCGAAGGGCTCCTCCAGTCTCCTTGTGGTCGGTGCAGCGCTGGTCGGGGCTATCACCTGGAACATGATCACCTGGGGGCTCGGGTTGCCGTCCTCGTCCTCACACGCCTTGATCGGCGGGATGGTTGGTGCGGCCTTGGCCGCCGGCGTCACCGTTCTCTGGGGCGGTGTCGTGCAGAAGGTGCTGATCCCGATGGTGGTCTCACCCATTGCCGGGTTCGCCCTGGCATACGTGTTCATGTTGGGCATCATGTGGAGCTTCCGGAAGGCCAACCCGAGGAAGGTCGGCCGCGGTTTCCGGGTGGCCCAGACGCTGTCCGCCACTGCGATGGCCTTCGGACATGGCTTGCAGGACGCTGCCAAAACCATGGGCATCGTGGTGTTGGCGTTGGTGGTTGCCGGAAAGCACGAGGGCACCGACATCCCGACCTGGGTGTATTTCGTGACCGCAGGGGTACTCGCCCTCGGCACCGCGACCGGCGGTAAACGGATCATGAAAACTCTCGGCACGAAAATCATCGAACTGGATCCCCCGCAAGGATTTGCGGCGGAGGCCACCGCGTCCTCGGTGCTCTATGTGGCGTCCATCGGTTTCGGTGCGCCGGTTTCCACCACCCACGTCATTTCCTCGGCGATCATGGGCGCCGGCGCCACCCGCCGGGTCAGTGCCGTCCGGTGGGGGGTTGCCGGGAGCATGATGCAGGCCTGGGTATCCACCTTCCCGGCGGCCGGCCTGGTCGGCGCGGCGACATATTTCGTCGGCTCCTGGATCTTCTGAGCCGACGCCGGTTGTACAACGCGCAGGGGTCTCGGGCCGATCGGCGCAGTCCTTGGCTATTCCCGTCCTCAGCGACACCCAGGAATGGAGTTTTGACTACCTTTTCGGTGGTTAAAACTCCATTCCTCACAGCCAGCTTCCCCCACAGATAACGAAGAGCCCGGAGCGGCGTGTATCAGGCACTATTCAGGCCCGGCAAATACTCTCATCTGCACGTACGACCTGCCGCCGGAGGTGCTCACTGGCTCCATGTGACGTTTCATGCGACTAGCTCCCGAGCAGTGCGTCAAGGCGATCGACTGCGCTGCGCTGCGCTGCATCGATGGCAGGACGTGTGAATAGGTCTCCATCGTGATCGTGATTGACGAATGCCCGAGCCGCTCCTGAACCACCTTCGGCTGCACGCCAGCCAGCAATAAAAGGGTCGCGTGGGTATGCCGCAGATCGTGCATGCGGATCGGATGCGGTGCCGCGGTACCAAGGTCTCGCTTGCACTGGATGAGTCGAGCTCGGAAGCGGTTACCGAAGCGATGAGGATTCCAGACCGAGCCATCCGGCCGGCCGAAGACGTAAGCACTCGGCTGCACGAAGGATAGATCGAGCGATCCCCACATCACCTTGTGCGCTCGCAACGCCTCGAGCACCGGGACCCCGACGTCGATCACCCGCGGCTTACCGCCCTTGGTTCCCTTGATCTCAACCCGTTCAGGTCGACCAGGTTCATCGATGATCACTGCAGATCGCCTGACCCGAATCACGCTGGCCTCGGTGTCGACGTCGCCCCATCGAAGGCCGAGCAGCTCGCCTCGACGGACACCGGTTCGGAGCATCACCACCCAGGCCGCGTACAGATCATCGTTGATCGAAGCAGACCATCCGACGAATGCGTTGACCTCATCCGCTGACCATGGATTGACTTCCTCCGTCGCAGATTTAACCTGGCCTACGGTCGGAGGCTTGGCTGCTTTGGATGCCGCCGGGTTGGAAAGGATCAATCCATCTTCGAGCGCGTCTTTGAACATCGCGCTCAGTAGGTTGTGGATCAGCCGGACCGTCTTCGGCGCCAGGCCCTCGCCGACATGGTTCTTGTCCCGCCGGCCGCTGGTCTCCAAGGTTCGATAGAGCTTCGCCAGCTTGGCCCCGGTTACCGCCTGGACTGGCGTTGCGCCGATATGCGGGATCACATGCAGCCGAGCGTTCTTCCGATAGCTGGCCATCGTGGAGGCAGTATGACGGAGACCGTCGAGCCAATCCTCGATGTACGCCTGCACTGTCAGGTCTGATGGGTCGACGTAACTGTTGTTCTTGACGGATGCCCGGAGATCGAGCAGTGCGCCAGCTGCGGCCTCGCGGGTTAGGAATCCACCCCGTACCCGACGCTTGGTGCCGCCGTCACCGTCGGGCACCTGGGCGTCATACCTGTACCGCAGGCCGCCCTTGGTGACATAGGAGCTGATGCCACCTTCGTTGGCTTGGCGCCGGCGCGGGCTCACGAGTCATCCCCCATTCCGAGCTCAAACTTCATCGATGCCACCCTGGATGCGAGGAGGTGGGTGAGACCAACGGGTCTCTCATGAGGAAGCCCGACAGACTTCAAGACCTCAACTCTTTTGCCTTCCGTTTGATCAGTTGTGGCCAAAAGAAGTGCGATGGCTGCACGGTAACCATCCCGAGTATCTGCATTCTCGGCGGACCGAAATAGTTCGAGAAGAGACTGGCTTGCAGCCATCAGCGCGCTTGCTTGGATGACAAGGCGACTGGCCAATCGTCGCACCTCAAGGATTCCAGAATCACTGCCTCCCAACGCTTCCCACGACTCAGTCGGTTCATCTGCAGCCTCACGAAGGTTTAGCCAGTGGAGATCGGAGGGCGCGTGGTCATCCTCCCCTGTAAACCACAGAGCGGCTTGAAGGGAGGGCACGTCGAAGCCCTGGGGCATCACGAATACAGGTGCTGTCTCTCGCCCCAGTGTTACGGGAAAGAGCAGCGCTATAGGAGACACCTGGAGAGCCCGTGCCAACACAAGAACTTCCTGGACGGTTACCTGTTCTTTCCGTCCGTTTTCCATAGACGCCACCGTGTTTCGAGATACGGCGTACCCAAGGCGGCTAGTCCGATCAGCTAGATCTTGTGCCGATAGACCGGCTTGGGCGCGCCAGCTTCGAACTTGGTCGCCGATCTGCTGCGACCAGCCCTTCGACCATTCCCGCCCGCGAGCATCAGAATTTTCTTGTGTCATAGTCACGCAGTCTACGTCGTGGTTGCGCAAATTGGAACCTAGGTGTATATCTTGGTGAACAGAGCATCAATTTGCTCGTT
>JBBSUU010000024.1:0-13146 GCA_038234115.1 Mycobacteriales bacterium | reverse complement strand
GCCGGGGATGGTAACAGCGCCGGGCGACGGACCCATCATCATCGATATCGGCGAGGCCGCCTATCTACAGATCAGTTTTGCTTCACGGTCAATTTTGGCTCCGCCGGGCAGCTCCCAACCGGGCGAGGTGGCTCCTGACCTGCTGACCCGAACCAACTGGCAAACCCAAGCAGCCACTGAGCCCGACCCCACCACGGTCCCTACCAACAAGGTGACACCCAGAATGTTGGGGGTAGTGCAGGCCACGCTGGCAGCCGGCATCATGCCGCTGAGTCGGATAGGTTGCGTTTCCGGTCGGGCGCAGAATTCCAGTTCTGATCATCCGAACGGCAGAGGCTGCGATTTCATGTTCGACTACCGCACCCAGTTCGGTGTCCAGAGCGGCTGGCGGATGGCCAACTGGCTGGTGGCCAATCAGGCCGAGCTTGGCATCAGATATGTGATCTGGCAGGGGCTGATCTGGAACGCCCAGAACCGCCCCGGACCGTGGACCACCTATGTATCGAGCGCCTATGGCTGCCCCGACGCGGCAGTGATCACCGGTTGTCACTACGACCACATCCACGTGTCCGTCTACTGAGTCGTGTCCGACTACTGAGTCGCATTGTCGGTGCGGGCGGATACGTTGTGCGCCATGGACTTGCGACACTACAAACCCGTGGGCGCGGGAGTCGCCGAACTGTCTCCGGAGCGATGTCCGGACGGACATGCCCTTGGTCCGGGACGGGTCCTGATCGGCTGCATGCCCTGCCTGTGCGCCGGCCAATCGCACCGGATCTGGATGTGCGCAGCCTGTCATCTGGTACTGGCGTGGCCAGGGTGCAACTTTCACCCGGAGTGGACCATTTGGGAAGGAGTGGAAACCGGCCACCCTGTTCCGCCGAGCTCTGCAGAACCGCCAAGCCCGGCAGGACCGCCAAGCCTGGCAGCAGCACCGTGCTCGGATGAAGCGCCACCCGTGCGCCGGCCCGACTCCCCGCCGCCAGACTCCCCGCCGCCAGACCCGCCGCCGTCGAACCCACTGCCGCCTGACTCCCCGCGGCCCCGGCGTGCGTCCGGGAGTTGGACCGGTGATCCGGGAGATTGGTTCAGCTGACCGATCCGATACCGCCGCCAGCTGCTGGTCGCCTCGCCCGGTTGAGCACCTCGCACAGCTGACAGGTGTCTCCCGCAACCGGTCGTCCCGTTCGTCGATACGGCTGCGGTAACCAGCCCGCGTAGAGTGCTCAGGGTTGCCGCGCCCTCCGGCCGGCGTCCGCCGTCGAAGAAGTCTCGGTGGAGATGAGGATCAACGAGATGGCTAAGTAGGCATGACGCAACACCTGGACCGACCGGATTCGACTGCGAACGATGTCTTCGGCGAAACACCCGTGGCATTAGCGCCGTCGGCCTTGACCGACGACACCGCCGAGGTGGGGACCGGGTCTGGGACCGGGGTCGCCCCGGACCGGATGGCACAGACATTGCAGGTGTTGTCCGAGATCGAGGATCTGGGCGAGGATCACCCGGATTACGTCATCATCCGGCGGGCCACCGCCAAACTCTTCAAGTCGATCAAAAAACACCGCCGCTTGGAAAAGCGCGACGCCATCTCCGCGGCCGATCGAGCCGTGGTGGCCGCCACCGCTACCGGATCCCCCGACCGCATCGATGACGAGACCCAGGGTATTCCGCTGGTTTCGAACACCGCCGGAGCGAGCGCGGGAACGCTGCTGCGTGCGCGCCCCTGCTACACCTGCAAGCAGCGCTATACCCAGGTCGACGCCTTCTACCACCAGCTGTGCCCGGGCTGCGCAGCCAAGAATCGCAGACGACGAGACGCCTCGACCGATCTGACCGGTCGTCGAGCGCTCCTGACCGGGGGCCGCGCGAAAATTGGTATGTACATCGCGCTGCGGCTGCTGCGCGATGGCGCCCACACCACCATCCCCACCCGGGTCCCCACTGACGCGACACGTCGGTTCACCTCGATGCCGGACAGCGCCGCCTGGCTTCACCGGCTGCGGATTGTCGGCATCGATCTGCGCGATCCGGCGCAGGTGGTGCAGTTGGCCGATGCGGTGGCCGCTGCCGGACCGTTGGACATCCTGATCAACAATGCGGCTCAGACCGTTCGCCGTTCCCCCGGTTCGTACGCGCCGCTGGTCAGTGCCGAATTTGAAGCCCTGCCTAGCGGACCGTTACCGGAAGTGATCAGTTTCGGTCACACCAACGACGTTCACCCGGTCGCGCTGGACGGATCGGTACCGCATAACGACCTCCCTGGCAGCTATCTCCCGCGGGCGTTGACCTCGGCGCCGAATACGATCCTGGGTTCGGCCGGGCTTTCCGCCGCCGACATCACTTCACTTGCGTTGACCACCGGATCCACTACCGCAGAACGAATCGCCGCCCAGCTTGCCATCGATGCCGGCGGCCTGGTGCCAGATCTGCATCATCAGAACAGCTGGACCCAGGTGGTACACGAAGTTGACGCACTGGAAATGCTTGAAGTTCAACTGTGCAACGCCACCGCACCATTTATCCTCGTCAGTCGACTGCGCCCGGCCATGGCCGCCGCCACCGCACGCCGCAAGTACGTGGTTAACGTTTCCGCAATGGAAGGCCAGTTCAGTCGCGCCTACAAGGGCCCGGGCCACCCGCACACCAATATGGCCAAGGCTGCCCTGAATATGCTGACCCGCACGAGCGCCGGTGAAATGCTCGAAACCGACGGCATTCTGATGACCGCGGTGGATACCGGCTGGATCACCGACGAGCGCCCGCACCCGACCAAGGTGCGATTGGCCGACGAGGGGTTCCACGCTCCGTTGGATTTGGTCGACGGCGCTGCTCGGGTCTACGACCCGATCGTTCGCGGAGAGGCCGGCGAGGACCTGTTCGGCTGCTTCCTGAAGGACTTCGAACCCGCTGCTTGGTGAGCCGGTTTTACGGACCGGTTAACCAGCAGGATTGCAATCCGCCGGTAACCTTGAAGAGTGAAGAATTCCGGAGCTCAGCCGCCGACCGCCAGCCCCGGAATTCGATCTCGATTGACCGGTTGGCTCTGGAAGCTCACCGGCTGGACTTTGGTGGGCAGCCATCCGGGCAATCGCAACGGCATCTTGCTCGGCGCCCCGCACACCTCCAATTGGGACTACGTGGTGATGCTCGCCATCACCTGGCGGTTCGGCATCACGCCAAAATTTTTGGGAAAGAAATCGCTTTTCAAGGGCCCCATCGGGGTGCTGTCCCGCGCCACCGGCGGCATACCGGTAGATCGGGACAACCCGCAACAGGTGGTCTCGGAGATCGTCGGTCGGGTTGCGGCCGGCGAAGAGTTCTTCCTGGTGGTGGCCGCCGAGGGCACTCGGAAAAAGGGCGAGTACTGGAAGTCGGGTTTCTACCGCATCGCGCAAGAAGCAGAGATGCCAATCACCTTGGGATTCGTCGATCGAAGGACCAGGACCGCGGGCTTCGGACCTACCTTTACGCCGTCAGGCAACGTCGCAACCGATATGGACGCGGTCCGGGAGTTCTATGCGGACAAGTTCGGTATCCATCCGAAGGATCGAACCGAACCGCGCCTGCGGGACGAACCCAGCTCCACTGACGACCGACTGGGCGACGCGTCAGCCTTGGGAGACTGACCCTCACCGGCAGAGCTGACATCCAAGTGGGTCAGCTGGATCGGGCATCGACCAACGGCGCGCCGGTGACCGCCACCAGGTCGTCCCAGCTGATTCCGTCGAAAATCTCCACCACATCGAAATGATCGCCGGCAACATCCAGCACGGCATGATCAGTGATCACCCGATGCACCACTGCCTTTCCGGTCAACGGTAGGTCACACTTCGACATTAGCTTCGGTGTGCCATCTTTCGCGCAATGCTCCATGATGACGATCACTCTTCTGGCGCCGTGCACCAGGTCCATCGCGCCACCCATGCCCTTGACCATCTTGCCCGGGATCATCCAGTTCGCCAGGTCGCCGTTACACGAGACCTGCATGCCACCAAGGATTGCCACGTCGATATGCCCGCCGCGGATCATTCCGAAACTGGTCGCCGAATCAAAGAAAGAAGCGCCGGCAACGGTTGTCACCGTCTCCTTGCCTGCATTTATCAGATCTGGGTCGACCTCCGCATCCAGTGGATACGGTCCCACCCCCAGGATCCCGTTCTCCGACTGCATGACAATGGTCGAGCCGGTGGGCAGATAGTTCGGAATCAGGGTCGGCAGGCCGATTCCCAGATTGACGTATTGTCCATCAGCCAGCTCCGCGGCCGCCCGAGCGGCCAAACCTTCGCGAGTCAAAGGCATGTCAGTTGCCCCCTTCGGCTACGGCGCGGACGGTCCGCTTTTCGATCCGCTTGGCAGCGGCCTCGGCCGGACTCAACCGAACAACGCGTTGCACATAAACGCCCGGCAGATGCACGGCGTCCGGCGGGATCTCACCGGCTTCCACCACTTCCTCAGCCTCCACAATGGTGATCCGCCCGGCCATAGCGACCGGCGGATTGAAGTTACGGGCCGAGGAGTGAAACACCACATTCCCATGTCGATCCGCGGTGCGCGCACGGACCAACGCAAAGTCGGTCACGATTCCCTCCTCCAGCACCATCTGTCTGCCGCCGAATTCGCGAACCTCCTTCGGCGGGGAGGCCAACGTGATGGACCCGTCCGGCGCATAGCGCCAGGGCAAGCCGCCTTCCGCGACCTGGGTGCCGACACCGGTCGGCGTGAAGAATGCGCCAATGCCCGCACCTCCCGCGCGCAGCCGTTCGGCGAGAGTGCCCTGCGGCGTGAGTTCGACCTGTAACTCACCGCCCAAAAATTGCCTGGCAAATTCCTTGTTCTCACCAACGTAGGAGGCGATCACCCGAGAGATTCGATGCCCCTCAAGGAGTTTCCCCAGGCCCGCACCGTCGACCCCACAGTTATTCGAGACGACTGTCAGATCCTCGGCGCCCTGGGCAAACAACGCATCAATCAGAATCCAAGGGATGCCGGCCAGCCCGAATCCGCCGACGGCCAAACTCGCCCCGGTGGGAATATCGGCCACCGCTTCCGCCGCGCTCTTGACAACTTTGTCCACCGCTGATGCTCCCTGCTGTTCGGATAAGGCCAGCCTAGTTCGCTGCCCGAATGCTGGGATCACCGGCCACAGCGGGACGGGTCAGCGCCGTCTTGCACTCAGGGCCACCATGTACTGCCCGCCACCGACCTC
This sequence comes from Mycobacteriales bacterium, assembly GCA_038234115.1. Classification (GTDB taxonomy): domain Bacteria; phylum Actinomycetota; class Actinomycetes; order Mycobacteriales; family Nakamurellaceae; genus Nakamurella. The sequence goes on along the minus strand of JBBSUU010000024.1, from coordinate 7,937 downwards.
GATACTCGACTCCAAATTCAGTTCCGGGGCGAGCCGAGAAATCCGATCCAACAGCCAGTCAGCAATCTCCTGGGCATCTCGGCGATCTACGGTGCGACCGACAACCTCGCGGCCCCCCTTCCGCTGCAATCGTTCCACGGTGGTGAGGATGACAGCAGGATCGGCCACAATCAGATGTTCGGGCCAGGCAATGACAGGCTTCACCGCCCCACGCTTGGTATTGCAACCCAGATGCGCCAGCCGCTCATCACCGGCCTTACTACGTGCCCCCTTGGTGGCGGCGAAGATGTTATCGATGGTGGCGCCGCGTGAATCGTTGGACGAGATCGTCGGGTCGACCGGTTTGTCGCACAACCAGCATCGCCATGATTCGCGGTCTCCAACCTCGCTGAGCCGACTCAAGATGTAACCTCCTCGATTGCGGCGGCCACGAGCTGGAGGCCAACCGCCCTGGACGGTATCACCGGTGGCAGGCGATACTTTCAGACCACGGTCGCTAACACATTCAGGCCGTGGGCGGTCAGCAGGCGCGGGTGCGGGCGCGAAGCGTTGCGTCCTCATTGGTGAGCATCGCCCAGGCAACAGCTGATTCGGTGGCGGTAAGCGCCCGGAGAACATATGGAAGAGTCAGTGCTGCGAACAATCCCAATGCGGTGGTGAGCGCGATATCGGCGAACCGGCCGTCCCCGCCCAGTACGAAGCTCAAACCATGACGATCCTTGTCCGCTGGTAACGCCCACTCCCAGAGCAGGTAGGTCAGGCCACCGGCCGCGCCGGCCATCCAGCTCACCGCAATCGACCAGGTGCACAACCTGATCGGAAAGCTGACCAACTGGAATCCCCAGTCCTTCCACAGTTGCGGGTCCTTCAAGTAACCGAGTAACCGATGGAAGCCGATCCCGTCGGCTTTTCGATACGTGACCGGGCCGATCCGTTGGCCCTCCAGAATGCTGAGGCGCCCGCGTTCGAATGACGCCATCGCGCGAGATGCCCCCAGAGTGGCCGCCAGCACGATGAGTCCGACAGCGAAAAGCGGCATCAAGCCCATCCCAAGCGAAAAGCCGGTAATGGCAATGACGAACCCAGCGATCGTGATCGGCAGGTTCGGTAACAGGTAGCCCAACTCGAGACCGACCTGGTTCCAGCCAGGTGGTGGTCTTGGCACCCGTTGTATGCAGGGGCCAGTCCTTTGCGATGCCTCCGTCGATTCTTCGCCGTTATCCTCGGCTCCCATCATTGCCCGGTTGTTGTCCGGTCCGCCCAGATTGATCATGTATTCAGCCTGGTTGTTCCACAGGCGCGTCGCAGTAGTGCCGGTACCCCACTTCGGGTGGGGTTACCCCCATAAACCAGCAGCTTTGGATAGTCACTGACACCTGGCGCAAGCGCTGGCTGGTGGAGTTCCCTAGTGTTCTGATCCATGAGCCCAAAACTGGACTTCAAGCACGACAAGAGGCTGTATGCCCCGAGCGCGATCAATTTCGTCGACCTGGTGGTGCCCCCGATGACCTACCTGGCCGTCGACGGATCCGGTGATCCGAACACTGCCCACGCCTACAAAGATGCGGTCGGAGCGTTGTATTCAGCCTCCTTTACCGCAAAATTTGCCAGTAAAAACGAACACGAGCGCGACTTTGTCGTAGGACCGCTGGAAGGGCTGTGGTGGGCGGACCACATGGGAAGTTTTGTCGAGCGCAGCAAAGACGAGTGGCAGTGGACTGTGATGATCCGGCAACCCGATTGGTTGGGCTCAGCCGAACTGATGGGATCGGTGGCTGCTGCGATGGGAAAAGCAGCGAAACAGCGCAAGAGCACCCTGGCGTTGGATCTGCTGTACGTCCTGAATTTGGACGAGGGTCGATCAGTCCAGATTCTGCATGTCGGGAGCTACGACAGTGAAGCCCCGACGCTGGCAAAACTGCACCACGAGTTTTTGCCGAATAACGGCCTGACCTTCAACGGCAAACACCATGAGATCTATTTGTCCGATGCCCGCAGGGTTGCGCCAACGAACTTGAAAACTGTCCTGCGGCAACCGGTTCGGGCAATCCAGCAGTAGGTGAGCAACATGAGCATCAATGCTGTCCCACCCGATTGAGTCAGCCGCGTCGGGGCATCAGCGGCATCGGGTGGTCAGCTCATACCCCTACCGGTCGTAACGGTTGCCCAAAAATCGCTGCAATCAACGCATCCACCGGACCCTTTGCCGCCAGCGGGTTGGCGACCAGCGCGATATCTACGTCTCCGAGATCGGGCAGACCCAGCGCAGCCGGCAGTTCAACCAGGTCCGGCGGAATGACACTCCGCGCAAGCACCGAGATACCAATGCCCGCACGGGTAGCGGCAAGGATCCCATTGACCTCCCGGGTGTTGCACGTGATGCGCCAGGTTCGACCGCTCTCTTCCAGCCTTTTGATCGCCAGCGTTCGACTCATACTTGGGGCTTGATAGGTAATCAACGGAACCGGAGCATCCGATCTGACCTCGGTGCCTGGCAGGCCGACCCAGACCAGGCGATCTCGTCGCACCACATGCCCCTCACCCTCCCCCGGGATTTGTTTCACGAGCACAAGATCGAGATGCCCCGCTCGAAGTCTCTTCACCAGCAAGTGGCTCTGCGTCACAGTCAGTTCCAGATTGATCTGGGGATAGTGCTGGCGAAACTCCCGGAGCACGCGTGGTACCTGAGCCTGTGCAAGATCGTCAGCGGCACCGAAACGCAGCTTGCCCTTCATCGCCGTGCCGGCAAAATAATGAGCCGCTTGGTCGTTGGCCGCCAGGATAGACCGTGCGAAACCGGCCATCGCTTCACCGTTGTCGGTGAGAGTAACCGCGCGGGTGTCCCGAAGAACCAGTTGCCGCCCGGCTGATTCCTCCAGGCGACGGATGTGCTGACTGACCGTCGGCTGGCTTATCCCCAGCTGGCCGGCAGCCTGGGTAAAACTCAGCGTCCGCGCAACGGCGAGGAAGGTTCGTAGCTGATCCGGGTCGAACATCGATTCACTCTCATTCGCAAACGTAATCAGACTTATAGCTTCAATTCGTTTCAATAATGCCCCCGCTCGAGCGTAGCGTCAATCAACGAACCAGCCTCCCTCGAACACTCGGCAAGGAAACCATCTTGCGCACGGCACTGCCCGGATCGACCCACTCACCCCTGCGCTACCGACACAGCGCTGATCCCACCGCCGGATATGCTCCGGCAACTACGGCCCCATCGGCGGGCCGCACCAAGGGCACCCCGGTGCGGCGCCCGCCCCTCAAACACAGCTTCATAGCGTTGCGAGTTCGCAACTACCGGCTGTTCGTCATCTCCCAAATCGTGTCCAACACGGCCATCTGGATGCAGCGCATCGCCCAAGACTGGCTCGTCTTACGACTTACCGGCAGCGTTACCGCCGTCGGCATCACGGTGGCGATGCAGTTCGCCCCGCTCCTGTTCTTCGGCCTGTTCGGTGGGGTCATCGCCGATCGTTATCCGAAACGAACGCTTCTGATCATTACCCAAGCTCTCAGTGGAATCCTCGCAGCTGCGCTGGCTACGTTGACATTGCTTGGAGTTGTTGAAGTTTGGCATGTTCTGGCGATCGCATTCGGCCTTGGTATGGTCATCGTCGTCGACAACCCGGCCCGCCAAGCATTTGTCAGCGAAATGGTGGGCCGCAACTACCTACGGAATGCAATCAGTCTCAATTCCTCGGTCTTTCAGCTCGGCGGATTGGTCGGACCGGCGCTCAGTGGAGCAATGATCTACGCAGTCGGCGAGGGCTGGTCCTTTGCCATCAACGCGGTCGCAGCCTGTTTCGTGGTGTTGATGGTGTGGCTGATGCGTACTTCAGAGTTGCAACCTGCTCCGGTTGTCCCCAGAGCCAAAGGCCAACTCAGAGAGGGCCTCCGGTATGTCAGAGGAAAACCGGAAATTGCCTGGACGATATTACTGGTTGGCTTCCTGGGCATGTTCGGTTTGAATATGCCGGTGCTGTTGACCGCATTCTCCTCCTCTGTCTTTAATGTGGGCCCGAGTGGTCTTGGCCTCTTCAGTTCATTGCTGGCAATGGGAGCACTGGGTGGAGCACTGCTCTCGACCAGAATCAGTACCATCCGACTGCGCTCGCTGGTCAGCTACGTGGTGATATTCGGACTGCTTCAGGCGCTTGCAGGTTATGCTCCCGGCCGGTTGACGTTCTCGGCACTGCTGGTCGGCATCGGTTTCATGACATTGATCTTCATCACCAGCGCGAACTCGATGGTTCAGTTGCGGTCCGACCCGTCGCTGCGCGGCAGGGTCATGGCACTTTATGTGCTGGTTCTGGTCGGCAGCCAGGCCATCGGAGGACCGGTGATCGGAGTGATCAGCGAGCAGATCGGACCGCGCATTGCAATGGCGCTCTCCGGTCTGATTCCGGCAGTTGCCGCAGTGGTTATCGGGCTGGTGCTGGCCCGTACCGGTCATTTCACCGTTCAGGTCACGCTCCGAAACGGCTTTGGCTGGCGGGTTTTCCACATCGTCCCCAGTAAATCTCACCTGCGAGTGTGACGGTTTCCGCCTTACCGGAACAACCACGTAGCCGGCGACTGGGGTGCCGCTGATCTGGTGCTCGAGCTTGTTCCGGTAGTGAACGGACCTGGTCATACGACAGTATGGAACTTCCGCTGACAACTAGAGGAGTCTGCACCATGACCGGCTTTGATCAGGCCACGGCGGTAGTCCCGCTCGGCGATGGCAGTTATCACGTCAGGTTGGACGACAACTGGCAAATTGCAGGCAAGCTCAACGGCGGTTACATCTTGGCGCTGCTCGGCAGAGCGGTGGTGGAATCCGCCGGCAACGACTTCGAACATCCGTTGGCCGCCAGCTGCCACTATCTGCGACCGCCCGAGTTCGGGGCGGCTGTGATCAAAATTGAGATCCTTCGGGTGGGCCGCAGCACTCACCAGGCACGGGCCAGCCTCTATCAGCACGAAAAGCTCTGCGTCGAAGCGCTCATCACCACTGGAACCCTCAGCGGCGAGGTCTTCTGGGACAGTGTGACGGCGCCCCAGATCCCGGCAATCACGGATTGTGTGCTGCTTACCACCGAAGGTCCCGGCTTCACCGTGCCGCTGATGGCCGTCGTCTCGGAGCGATTAGATCCAAATTGCCTTGGCTGGGCCGCCGGCAAACCATCCGGACGCGGCCTTTTGCAGGGTTGGATTGAATTCGCTGATGGCCGGTTGGTTGATCCGCTGGGACTCCTGGTTCTGGTTGATGCGCTGCCGCCGGCCAGTTTTGATCTGGGGATCGGGGGTTGGACCCCTACTTTGGAACTGACCTGTCATATTCGGGCGGTGCCGGCGCCCGGTCCGCTGATGGTTCGGCAACAGGCCAGACATGTTGCAGGCGGCTGGATGGACGAGGTCTGCGACATCTGGGACAGCACCGGTCGGCTGGTTGCCACCGGCCATCAGCTGGCCGGCATCCGTCTCCCCCGGTGAGACTGAGCCGGCACATTTGCGGCGCACACTGAGAGGGAAGGTGGGGCGCTGCTTTTGGGGCGCAGACTGAGCCGGCCCCCGTCCCAACGACCACCGACACCGGAGTGGACCATGCTGGATATCGATCAAATAGCAGGTGCGCTCTTAGCCGTGGACCCACGTGGCCCTGGAACGATCTCCGGTGGACGGTCGACTGATCGAATCGAGGCCGGCAGCTATCGCGTGGAGTACGAACAGGACCCTGATCAAGTTTTTCTGGTGACAGTGCGGGCCGTCCCCCGAGTGCGCCTCTACCGGGACGGGCCGGCGCTCGTGGGCGATATCGTCGACGTTCCAGTAGATCTCATTGCCGTAACTCGTACCGATCGACTTGATGTCGTGCTGCAGGGCAGGGATTGCGCCACTCGAGAGACCTGGGATGCAGATTACGAGGGCAAGTTCGCCGATTGGGCTCGAAGACCCGCGCCTCGAGACGATCCCCCACAAATGCCGGGTGTTGCTTTGATGGAACTCTCGATCGAGCTCGGCGACGACGTCGGCACCACCTATCGACCGCGAGGGGCAACGGCCGCCGGTAGCGACTCCCCGTGGACCGCTGTGCGGCACTTCGAGCCGGCCCCACCGCCGACCGCGCACCTGCTGATCCTGACGTTTACCTCGCCGTCGGGCCGGCGCGTGAAAGTGTCACTGCCCTTGGTGACGGGAGGCCGAACGAGTTTCACCGATTCCCAACAGTCAAGCGACAACGACGGTCAACCCCGTTAGCACCGTTGCCGATCAATCGACTGGTCATTTGCAAGAAACCATTTACCACAACGGTTCTCAACACCCGTCGATGGGAAACCAGATAGCCCCCGGCGGATCGCGAGCGTCCGGAAACGGTCATCGAAACAATTTGGGGGTTACGGTATGACAATGCAAACAGCGCACCAACTGGGTCTGAACCTGACACCTCTCACCAGGCCCGGCGCACATCAGGGCGTCATCGCCGGCAATGGCGTGGTGACCACCAGCCAGCCGCTGGCGGCGCAGGTCGGCCTGGACATCTTGCGCCGGGGCGGCAATGCGGTGGATGCCGCCATTGCCACTGCCGCGACCCTGACAGTCGTCGAACCGTGTAGCAATGGCATCGGCGGCGATGCGTTTGCCCTGGTGTGGGATGGCACGAGCGTGCACGGACTGAATGGATCCGGCCGTGCCCCCGCCGCGTTGTCGGCGGCAACGCTACGCGACCGCGGCATGACCCAACTTCCCAACCGGGGATGGTTACCGGTCACGGTACCCGGGGCGCCGGCCGCATGGAAAGACCTCCACGACCGTTTCGGCCGTTTACCCTTCGCACAGTTGTTGGAACCGGCAGCTCTGTATGCCGAAAATGGTTTTGCTGTTTCCCCGGTGGTTGCCTGGAGTTGGCAGCTTCAGGTGGGTCCGGGGCACAAAAATCTCACGCAACCGGAGTTTGCCGGGTTCCTGCCTGCCTTCTCCCGCGACGGAAAGGCGCCAGCGGTCGGCGATATCTGGCGCAACCAGGACATGGCCAACACCTTGCGCAGCATCGGTTCCAGTGGCTCAGCGGACTTTTATCACGGTGAGGTCGCAGCACGGATGGTAGCTTTCGCCGAATCAACCGGTGGTTTGCTGTCAGCTGCAGATCTGGCCACCCACACCAGCACCTGGGTGGATCCGATTACCACCAATTACCGTGGCTTCGATGTTTGGGAAATTCCGCCGAATGGCCAAGGTATTGCCGCCCTGATTGCACTCAATATTCTCGAAGGCTTCGACCTTTCATCCGTTGCACAACACTCCACTGACGCGTTGCACTGGCAGATCGAATCGATGAAGTTGGGGTTTGCAGATGCCCAGACCTTCGTCGCCGACCCTGATCTGGCCGATATCCCCGTCGCCGAGCTGCTTTCGAAAGACTATGCGGTGCAGCGGCGTTCTCTGATCGGCGCGACGGCAATATCGCCCAGCGCCGGAGACCCGGAACGCGGCGGGACAGTTTTGCTGGCAGCCGCCGATCGGGACGGCATGATGGTCAGTTTCATCCAATCGAACTACGAGGGGTTCGGGTCACATGTGGTGGTGCCCGGAACCGGGGTTGCCCTGCAGAATCGCGGCACCGGATTTTCCCTGCAGCCCGGACATCGCAATGAACTGGCACCGAGCAAACGTCCATTTCACACCATCATTCCGGGATTCCTGACCCAGAACGGCCGAGCTGTCGGCCCCTTTGGCGTAATGGGCGGCCATATCCAACCGCAGGGCCATCTGCAGACAGTGGTGAATACCGTCGACTATCACCAGGATCCGCAGGCGAGTCTGGACCAGCCGCGCTTCCGGTGGGATCGCGGGCGCGAGGTGCTGGTGGAGCCCGGCATATCAGAGGCAGTTTTGGCACAGTTGTCGGCGCGGGGACACGAGCTGACTGTGACGGATGCCCTGGCTCAGTTCGGCCG
>JBBSUU010000023.1:0-13274 GCA_038234115.1 Mycobacteriales bacterium | reverse complement strand
CGATGAACACCGGCTCTCCACCAGTTGTGGCCAAGCCATCCCGGGAACTGAGGTCGCGATAGTTGACCCTGCGGGTCAGCCGGTTCCGGTTGGTGATACTGGTGAAATTGTGGTGCGGGGCTACAACGTCATGGTGGGCTACTTTGAGGACGAAGCCGCCACCGCAGCCGCCATTGACCCCGAAGGATGGTTCCACACGGGTGATGTCGGCTGGCTGGATGCGCAAGGGTACCTGCGGATCACGGACCGTATCAAAGACATGTTTGTGGTTGGGGGCTTCAATGTGTATCCCGCCGAGGTGGAGCGTCTGATCCTGGAACACCCCGCTGTAGCCGAAGTCGCCGTAGTCGGCATCGCCGACGATCGGATGGGCGAAGTGGGTCACGCGTTTGTCACCCTACGAAGCGGCGGTGTGTTGGATCCGGATCAACTTCGGGCCTATTGCCGCCAGTCGATGGCCAACTACAAGGTTCCGCGCAGGTACACCATTCTCGCTGCCCTGCCCCGTAATGCCAGCGGAAAAGTCCAGAAGTTTCGGCTCGACCTCAGTTCCTGATTACCGCCCGCCGGCTGCGTCAGCCGCCGACGATCACCACCAGCAGATTGCACCGCACACCTCGAAATACAGGAGAACTCATGCCAGAAGCAGTAATAGTTGCCGCCACCCGATCGCCTATCGGGCGAGCCTTCAAAGGTTCGCTCCGGGGAATGCGAGCCGACGACCTTGCCGTGGCAATGGTCCGGGCCGCCCTGAACAAAGTTCCCGAACTCGACCCACATAGCGTAGAAGACCTGATGCTCGGCTGCGCACAACCGGCCGGCGAGCAGGGATACGGTCTGGCCAGGGTGGTGGCCATTGCACTCGGGCTCGACGATGTGCCTGGTACCACTGTTCAGCGCTATTGCGCCTCCAGTCTGCAGACCACGCGGATGGCGCTGCATGCGATCAGGGCCGGCGAAGCCCACGTTCTGATCTCGGCCGGGGCCGAATCTGTCTCCCACTTCGCAAACGGTAAGTCCGACTCGATGCCAGGGACCCACAACCCGATCTTTGCCAACGCCCAGCAGCGAACGGCCGCCCGGACCGGCGCGGGTGTGCCCAGATGGACCGACCCCCGTGCGGCGGGGGAGATGCCAGACGTCTACATCGCAATGGGTGAAACCGCTGAGAATGTGGCCCAATTGAGGAATGTCAGTCGACAAGCGCAGGATGAGTTTGCCGCGCTGAGCCAGCAACGCGCCCAACAGGGGATCGCCGATGGGTTCTTTGCCGCCGATATCACTCCCGTAACCTTGCCCGATGGCACCGTGTTGACCACCGATGATGGGCCCCGAGCCGGGGTTACCGTCGAGGGCCTGTCCGGGCTCAAGCCGGTTTTCCGTCCCGACGGTACAGTCACCGCGGGGAACTGCTGCGGGCTGAACGACGGCGCCGCCGCGCTGGTCATCATGTCCGACACCCGCGCCGCCGAACTCGGAATTACGCCGTTGGCAAGAATTGTCGCCACCGGTGTGTCGGCCTTGTCCCCGGAGATCATGGGTCTGGGACCCGTCGAGGCATCTAGGCTGGCACTTCGCACCGCGGGAATGAGCATCAGCGACCTGGATTTGGTGGAGATCAATGAAGCATTCGCCTCGCAGGTGCTGCCGACCATCGATGACCTGAAGATCGACCCTGATCGGGTGAACGTCCATGGTGGCGCGATTGCACTTGGCCACCCGTTCGGCCAGACCGGCGCCCGGATGACGACCACCCTGCTCAATGGGCTCAAGTTCCGTGACGGTCAGTTCGGTCTCGAGACCATGTGCACCGCCGGTGGTCAGGGCATGGCGATGATCATCGAGCGGCTTTCCTGAGATGATGCAACCCACCGGCGGAATCTACGAAATCGACGGTGTAGTACCGGTTGTCGATCCAGCTGCCTATGTTCATCCGAGTGCGGTGCTGATCGGCGACGTTCGCGTCGGTGCGCGGTGTTACATCGGACCAGGTGCGTGCCTGCGGGGAGATATGGGCCGGATCACCATTGGAGACGGTGCAAACATCCAGGATGGTTGTGTGCTGCATTGTTTCCCCGGGCGGGAAACCGTGGTGGAAACCGACGGTCATGTCGGTCATCGGGCAGTGTTGCACGGGTGCCGGATCGGAAGCGGAGTGCTGGTTGGCATTGGATCGGTCGTGATGGATGGCGTGGTGGTCGGTAATGGCTCGTTCATCGGCGCGCACAGCTATGTCACCGCCGACACGCAGATCCCGCCGGGACGGCTGTATGTCGGAACTCCTGCTCGCGACATCAGGGCGCTCACGCAGGCCGAGCTGGCTTGGAAGGCCAATGGAACCGGGATATATCAGCAGCTCGCGGGGAGGTCGCTGGCTAGCCTGCGGCCGGCCGTGGCGCTCACCGAATGGCCGGCGGATCGGCAGCAACTCAGCGTCGGTGTCGATGCTGCCCTCCCGTTGCGGGAATATCGAGACAGGAACTAGCGCAGGGTCAGCGACCCAGCTGGGAGTCGAGCCAGTTAATGGACCGGCGTAATGCCGACTCCGGACCTTCCAGGTCGATGGCCGGACCCAGAATTTCGATATCGACAAGCCCGGTGTACCCGACCGCAAGGGTCCGAGCCAGTAACTGCGAGACCGGTAGGTCCCCATCACCGGGCACCCACCGGTTGGGCAAGGTGCGGGTACCCAACCGAAAGTCGCTGACCTGGACGATCCGGATCCGGGACAGACCGCGGATCAGTGTTGCCTCCAGGCCGGCGTCCTGCGCGCCGCAGAGGAGATCGACACACATTCCGACGTCCAGTATCTCGGCAAGTTCCAGGGCGTCCCGAACGCTGTGCGCGAAGCTGATATGGCCGTTCATCGACATGGTGTTCTCCACCGCCAGCGTTACCCCCGTGTCCTTCGCCAGCCTGATCAATGGTTTCAGGTGCTGCCCGAGTCGGTCGGCTGCCTGCTCCCAGGTCAACAGGCCCGATGGTCCACCGGTAAAAAAGACCGTTGGCGCGCCCAGCCGTGCCGCGGCGGTCACGGCTCCCGACAACAGATCCAGATCTGCCTTCCAGCGGAGATTGTCCCCTGGCTCAGCAGTCAGGCCATGAGCCAGGAACTTCACTGGCAACTTTCTGGCGATGATGGCCGAGATTGCCTTCTGCCAGCCATGATTGGCAAGTTTGAGCGCGGAGAGTCCAACACCGTCCACCGGAAGTCGTGCATACATATCCAGTTCGGTCCCAAGATCCCAGGCGGCCGTGGGATTGGAGCTGACACTGATCGGGTTGGGGAAGTGCATTCGGCTTGTCAGTTCAGTTTGATCGGTCATCATGCCAGCCTCGAAGCGACGGAAAGAGCCTGCGCAGCAAGGCCTGCAGCTTGCTCACCGAAGGATTCCGGGGTTCTATCCGACGCACCCATCGCGTTATTTCGCATCCTGGAGTAGACATTTTCCACAATGCAGGCGGTTTTCCACCAGTTAAGTGCCAGGTAGAAATCGATCGATATCACCGGCCGGCCCGAAAGTTGGAAATATTGATCGTGTAACTCCTCGCGGGAAGTGAAACCGGGGGCGGTGGTGGGCGGGGCATACAGCGCGGTGTACTTATCGCCGGGTTCGGCCCAGTAGACCAGGAACTGGCCGAGATCGACCAGCGGATCTCCGAGAGTGGCCAACTCCCAATCCAGCACTCCGTGCACTCGCCCGGTCCGATCGATCAAGCAGTTGTCCAACCGGAAATCGCCGTGCACGATGGTGCTGCGTTCTTGTTCCGGGATCCGTGCGGAGAGCAACGCGTGTGCTTGCTGTAGGTCGGGGAGCGCCCGGGTGGCGGTTCGCCGCCAGTTCTCCTCCCATCGATGTAGTTGCCTACTGACGTGGTCCCGGCGCTCGGCCAGCTTGCCCAGGCCCAATCGCGCCGGGTCTACCCGGTGCAGCGCAACCAGCGCGTCGATCAGTGCCGGGCCGACGGCTGCCCGTTCGGCCACGGTCAGCGACGCTTCGACGCCTGCCGGGTCGCGCAGCGCCAACCCGTCCAGATACTCCAGCACGACGAAGGGCGCCCCGGTTACCGTGATGTCCTCGCAAACGGCAATGACGGCGGGTACCGGCACGTCACCGGCAACCCCGGCGAGCAACCGCGCTTCGCGGACAACGTCATGGGCCGTCTTGGGATGGTCCCCCAGAGGTGGACGTCGCAGGACCCAACGATGACCGTCCGAATCTGACACCAGGAAGGTCAGGTTCGAACGCCCGCCGGTAAGTCGTCGGTAGGTGAGTGGCAGGGTCACCTCAGGCAGCTTCGCGGCGAGCCAATTGCTGACGCCAGGTGCCACACCCAAGTCGATCAGTTCGTTAGTGTCCATGAATGGTTCCCTATCTGACGATGGCGCTCGGACCGATGGATCCGGAGACCTGGATCGCCCTTCTGCGGTGGGTCGATACAAATAATCTCTGTCAAAAGGTAGCAAGCGCTTGGTAGGGCAACTATAGTGGTCTGCATCGGCGCGACCGCCGCCAGATGAGTTTTTTTGCAAGACAGAGGAGGTCCGATGACGCCGATATGGTCGGGTTTGTCCATCGGGGCGGTTTATGCCCTGGTGGCGATCGGCTACACCGTGGTGTACATCGCATACACCACCTTCAACTTCGCACACGCTCAGTTGATGATGTTGGCGATTTTTGTCAGCTACTGGGGTTTCGTGGTGGCCGACCTGCCGGTGGTGTTGGTCTTTGCCATCGCCGCGGTGGGCGTCGGGTTGGTCGCGCTGATCGAGGAATTCATCGCGATCCGGCCGGTGAAGGGCGCCCATGCGCACCTGGTCACCACCCTGGGTATGGCCACCTTGCTCGACGGCGTCACTCGTCTGATCTGGGGCGACCAGGTATTGAAGGTCCCGCCGGTCGGATCCGATGCCACCCTGACACTGCTGGGTGGTCGGGTGGGAGCGGTGGAACTGGTACTGATTATCAGCGTCGTCGCTATTGGCGGTCTCCTCACTTTGTATAGCCGGCGCTCGCTCACCGGTCTTGCCCTCCTGGCCATGGCCGAGGATCGGGATGCAGCGTTGCTGCGTGGGATCAACGTCAAGTTCCTGGCGTTGGGCGCCTTCGTTTTCACCGGCGTCCTAGCTGGGCTGACCGGCCCACTCGTCGGGCCGAAGACCTTCGCAGTGGCCACCCTCGGTGCTGCCCTCGCGCTCAAAGGCTTCGTAGCAGTGGCGATCGGCGGCTTCGGAAGCTTGCCGGGCGCTGTTATCGGCGGCTTTGTGGTCGGTCTGGTGGAATCGTTGTCCGGCCGTTGGCTCGGCAGCGCCTATCCCACCATCATGGTCTTCGTCGTGCTGCTGCTGATCCTGATGCTCAAACCTGCCGGCCTGTTCGGTAAAACGAAGGAACGGGTGGTCTGACATGGCTGTGTTTCGCCTGCTTCGCAGCGTCCCGTCGTGGACTTTGCCGGTGGTGCTGGCCGTACTTCTCATCGCTGCCCCCTACCTGGGCATCGGTAACAGTACCCAGCGACTGTTGTTGTTGACCTGCATCCTTTCCCTGGTCACCAGTGGACTTAGCCTGAGTTTTGGCTATGCGGGTGAATTGGCCCTTGGTCAGACCGCGATGTATGCAACCGGCGCCTATCTCGCCGGCTACCTGGCGATGAACTGGGTCAATGACGTGCTGCTCCTGGTGGCGATTTCGGCTGTGGCAGCCCTGGTCGTGGGGCTGATCTCCGGAGTTCCGGGGCTGCGCCTGGGCGGTTGGTCACTGGCAATGACTTCCTTTTTCTTGGTGCTGTTGGTCCCGCAGTTCCTGGACCTGCTCGAGAAGTACACCGGCGGCGCGGTCGGCATGGTGGGTATTCCGGGGCCTCGTATCTTCGGCGAGAAGCTGACCAGTACCGGTTTTTACCTGTTGGTTGCGGTGATTACCGTGGGCTGGTTTGCAATCATGCGAAACCTGATCACCTCTCGACACGGCATCGCCTTCCAGGTGCTTCGGCAAAGTCCGGTCCTGGCATCATCTCTCGGCATCTCGGTGTATCGACTCAAGCTCACCGCCTATGCGGTGGGAGCCATTCCGGCCGGGATTGCCGGCGCCCTGTACGCCTATGTCGACAAATACCTGTCACCGCATTCTTTTGGATTTACTCTTGCTGTTACCGTGCTGGCCGCAGTCATTCTCGGCGGTGCGAAGAGTATCTATGGTCCGCTCATCGGTGCCGCGGTAATGCAGTATGGTCCGCTGCGATCTTCCGATTTCGAGCAGTACTCCCAGGTTATTTATGGAATCTTCCTGATCGTGGCCGGAACTCTGGTCGCCAATGGCCTGGCCGGGCTGGTGAGCAACGCGCTGCGAAAGCTGGAAAACAGGTTCGCGCCACCGCCCCCGGTGTTGGCGGTGGACGATGACAGCGCCCGAACGGCACGTTTGACCGGACTTCCCGCACTCGCCGGGGTCAAGCTCGAAGTGCAGGATCTGAAGAAGAATTTTGGTGGGCTGCAGGCCCTGGGCGGTGTGAGTTTGGTAGCCGAGGCCGGCCAGATCACCGCCCTCATCGGACCGAACGGTTCTGGAAAAACAACCTTGTTGAATATGGTGTGTGGGTACTACCAGACCGACCACGGCACCATCAGCCTGGGCGAACACAACATCACCGGGCTCCCCACCTACCAGGTGGCCAGGGCCGGGGTTGCCAGAACTTTCCAGACCCCGTTGTTCCCCGAGGACATCACGGTGCACGAAGCAGTGGCCGCCGGCTCGTACTTGGCCCCGTATGTGGGGATGCCGTCTTCGATCCTGCGATTGCCGCAGTACCGCAAGGCCGTGGCACAAGCCAACCAGCAGGTGGACCAAGTGCTTCAGATGCTGGGGTTGGAACACTTGGGTGGTGTCGAGGCGGCTTCACTTCCGTTGGGCACCAGGCGGTTACTGGAGGTAGCCAGGGCGTTGGTCGCCAAGCCGCGAGTGGTGCTTTTGGACGAGGTGGCCTCCGGTCTTGACGAGGAAGAAATCGAGCGGCTGGCCGAGATCATCAGGGCCATCCGTGATTCCGGCGCCACCGTCATCCTGGTCGAGCACAACTTCCGGTTGGTGCTGAACCTGGCAGACACCATCAGGGTCTTGGCGCAGGGCGAGCTGATTGCCTCCGGAACACCGGCTGAAATCGAAAATCATCCCCGAGTGCTCACCGAGTACCTCGGCATCCGCCAGGAGGCCAAGCCGTGAACGAGGATCCAAAGCCGATCGGGCAGGAGCCCAGTGGTGCTGACGCCCCGGGCAATGGTGCACCGCTGCTCGAGGTGACCAACCTGGCCACCGGATATGGTGATATCAGGGCGGTCTGGGATGTATCTCTCAAGGTTTGGCCAGGACGGGTATCGGTCCTGTTGGGTCGCAATGGAGCAGGCAAAACTACTACACTGCGGGCGATCTCGGGTCTGAACAAGGCTGATGCCGGACGGATCCTTTTTGAAGGCGTCGATATAACCGGTATGTCGGCGTTCGCTCGGGTCCATGCCGGGATCGCGCTGGTCCAAGAGGGTAAACGAATCTTCCGGCGTCGGACGATCGAGGAGAACCTGTTGTTGGGCGGTTATAGCCTCGGCCTGGGGAAGCGGAAGCTTCAGAGCGAACTTGTCGGCATTTATGACATGTTCCCGGTGCTGGCCGACCGTAAGCATGTCACCTCGGGGCAGCTATCCGGAGGGCAGCAACAGATGCTGGCCATCGGCCAAGCCTTGATGGCAAAACCAAAATTGCTGATGCTGGACGAACCATCCGGCGGTTTGGCCCCGTCCATCACAGCCGAGGTGATGGCCAAGGTCGACGGTTTGCGGGAGACCGGTATCGGCATCCTGTTGGTTGAGCAGGCGGTAACGGCAGCGCTGGCCGTGGCTGATCGGGTGACGGTCCTGGACGTCGGCCGAGTACTGCTTGACCAACCCGCTTCCGAACTCGCCGGCACCAATGCTCTGACCGAAGCATACTTCGGGCGTACCTGATCTGAAACCTCAAGCAACGAAGGCTCTGTTAGATGATTCAACAGAGTTGTCGTTGCTGTGAGGATCGGGAGCTCAGGTGTGCAACCCGCAGGGAAGCTGCGCCGATGTCAACGCGCGCCGATGTCAGCGCAGGCTGATGCCATCGAGAAACGTTGAGACCAGATCATCGGCGAACTTCTGCATCGAGTACTGGCGAGACGGTTTGAACCATCGCACCGAAAGCCAGAGCGCATCGCGTATGAGGCCGTAGAGCACCCGCGGCGGGATATCTGTCCGGAACGACCCAGACGCAACACCGGTATTGAGTACCTCGAGCCAGGTCCGCTGCACCTTGGCGGCCATCACCTTGATGGCCTCGTAACCGGGGAGGTCGATGAGGTGGTTGGCGCTGTTCTGGTAGATCTCGGTCGCATGCGGGTGCGCCTCGATAACGGCCAAGGAGACCCGGACCAACTCGGTCAACTGTTGGCGAGGATCCTTTTCGGTGGCAACGATCTGCGCGTATTGAGCGGTCAGATCGTCCAGATAGGTCCTGACGATTGCCTCCACCATCTCGTCCTTGGAAGAGAAGTGGTGGTAGAGACTGCCGGAGAGGATACCAACCGCGTCTGCGATTTCGCGAACAGTGGTGGCTGCGATGCCTTTGTTGGCGAACAGATCGGCTGCTCTTTCGAGGATGACCGTCCGACGGTCCGGCGTGTCTACCATGTGGAATTCCTCTGCAATAGATTCCCTACCCTTGAAACCGAGGATCGGGTCGGGACCAAACAAGCGCTTGCCTACGCAAGTTTTTCAGTCAACTGCCATGTTCCGCAATTCGTACATTTCCACGCCAATGTAGGTCAATTGCAAACCAGATGGCCGCGGACCAACATCAAAGCGGGATATCTGTTTTTGACAATGGCTGAAGGCAGTCTTACACAGGACAAACACCTGGTCAAGCAAGCGCTTGATAGGAATCTGCCGACGGAATGTTCGCGGTATCGAATCAGCGGCTACCGTGACGTTGCCGCGGCCGGGTTCATGGCCCCTCAGTCCCACGGCGCGCTTCGGGGAATGACCCACAGGCCACTGGCGAGTACCGCGGGTCTATCATCCACCAGGATCGCGCCCAGTGCGCGAACTTTGCGTCCTGCCAATGACTCTCGACGTGCGGTGATGGTGATTTCGGTGAACAGAGGCACCGGGTGGAGATAGGTGATGTCGAGTTTTGCGGTCATCGCCCTGGACCCCGAATGAGCGTTGGCCAGTCCTAGCGCGTGATCAAGGAGTAGCGCGGAGATGCCGCCGTGCACGAGGCCCGGCGGACCTTGGTAAGGCAGTCCGAGCGTAACTGTCCCGGATAGACCACCGTCCGGTGCGGCGTGCAGGGCCAAGGGGGGAGCGAGCGGGTTTTCCGATCCACAACATGGGTCGTGCCGGGGCGAGTCACCCGACGTCCAAATTTCGTTCATCCTGCTCGGCAGATCCATGGTCGTCGAATCGATCTGCCTGGCGACGCTGTCGATGCGTTCGCACAGATCGGCCGCAATCCCATCCACCGCGCTACCGCTGTGCAAGATTGCAGTGATCAATCCACGAGTTGCGGCAGCCACCAGATCTGTGCCCGACGCGCGAGCGGCGGCAGTTATCAGTTTTCGCTGGGTCATCAGTGAACTCTACCTTGCAGAGCAAGCGCTTGATTGGATTCGAGCCGCGCAGCGAGGGGAGCGGCGCCTGGTGGATGGGAGCGACACTTGGCGTAGGGGGCGACACGTGGCGTTTGGGAGCGACTCGTTCCACTGCGTCGTTGACCGAGGGGGCCATTCCCGGTATCCTGGCTGTAAAGCAAGCGCTTGCTTGCTCGCGGCGCCACACCTTCCACGGTCGGTGTGTTTTCACCACGGCACCCACACGCTTGCAAGGAAACCGACGTGACAATTTCATACGACTATTTCGGTTCCGACCCGTTGACCGTGGCCTTGGAGAAACAACTCCGGGACCAACCGGACATGGAAATCACCCTTGATAAGGTGCACTACACCCTGCAGGAGCTACACGATCAGGCGCGGTCGTTGGCCGGATCGTTGCACCTGCTGGTTAAACCGGGGGACCGCATCGTTCTGATGGCCCGCAACGGAAGGCTCGCCCTGTTGACCTGGTGGGCAGCCACCTGGTGCGGAGCATTATTGGTTCCATTAAATACGAGTAACCGCGGATCGATCGTGCGACACCAGATCTCCGATTGTGATCCGCAACTGATCGTGCTGGAACGGGAGTTTGATGAAGTGCTTGCCGGCCCACTTCGGGACCTCGCGCTGACAGTCCCGGTGGTAGCGCAGGGTCAGACCCAGGACATCTCGTTGGGGATCCCGGCTGACTATCCTGGCGCGCGTTTCGCATTCGAGGATCTGGTTCGCAGTGGCAGCCCGCACAGTGGAAACTTCGGGGTTGATCCCTATGGGACCAGCCATTTGATCTATACCGCCGGCACCACCGGCCCATCCAAAGCCTGCATGGTGAGTCACGGATACCTGGGCAACATGGCCCGGCAGATGGCGGAGAATCTGGAACGGAAACAAATAGACCGTTTGTGGACCTCGATGCCGCTTTTCCACTTGTCAGCGGTTTGCCACACTATTGGGTCACTTCAACTCGGTTCGCCGATCACCGTTTCCAAGCAGTTCTCGGTGTCGCGGTTCTGGGCCGAGGTGATTGAGTCCGAGGCGACCATGGCCGCTTTGATGGGATCGATGCTGCCGATGATCGCCGGGGCACCCGAGAGCGAGGAGTCCAAGCGGGCCTTCGGTCAACTGCGTGTGGTTTCCGGATCCCCGGTTACCGTGGATCTGGTCAAAACCTGGCAGCAGCGCTTTGGCGTGCACCGGGTTGGCTCCGGCGCGTACGGAATGACCGAAGCGGGTCTGATCACCATGACACCGGTCGGGGAGTATCGGGCAGGATCAGCCGGTCGACTCAACGATTCCTTCCAGGTGCAGATCGTCGATGACCGTGATCGTCCGCTTCCAGCTGGTGCCGTCGGGGAGATCGTCTGTCGTCCGAATCGCCCGGGCATCATGTTTAACGGGTATTGGAACCAACCGGAGCAAACTCTTGAAGTTTTCCGCGGATTATGGTTCCACTGCGGCGATCTGGGTCGCCTGGATGAGGACGGATACCTATATTTCGTAGATCGAGGCAAAGATTACCTGCGCCGGGGCGGTGAGAACATCTCCAGCTTCGAAATGGAAAGTGTGATCGCGGAGCATCCTATGGTGGGCGAAGTCGCCGTGCACGCGGTGATTTCGCCATTGAACGAGGACGAAGTCAAAGTGACCGTCGTACCCGCGGTGGGGGTCGAAGAGTCCGCCGCCCAGTTATGGGCCTGGATCCAACCCAGGGTGCCCCGTTACGCCGTGCCCTCCCATATTGAGTTCCGCACCGAGTTGCCGAAAAACGAAGTCGGACGAGTGTTGAAGCGTGATCTCCGCGATGACGGGATCACGGCGACCACTTGGTCGTGTGACCCGCGCAAATATGTGCCATCCAACGTCGCTGCGGTCACCCCATGATCGAGTCTGCAGAGGTTGGGCAGCCTTTGGCGAACCTGCTGGCCGCTCGGTACAGCTGCCGGGCATTCGAGGATCGACCGGTACCAGCTGCGACCATCTCCCGCATGTTCGAGTTGGCGCAACTGAGCCCGTCATGGTGTAACACGCAACCCTGGCAGGTAACAGTCACATCGGGCCAGGCAACCAAAGAATTTGCAGCTGTCCTGACGGCTGCATTCGGAACGGGGCATACCCCCGACTACGACATGCCGAGCGGTTACTCAGGAGTCCATGACGAGCGGCGACGGACCAGCGGCTATGGGCTGTATTCGAGCCTGGGGATCGCACGGTCCGACCGGGCCGCACGAACCGAACAGCTCAAGCGGAATCTCATATTCTTCGGCGCGCCGCACGTTGCGGTGATTACCTCGGTGCGGGAGCAGGGTGTTTACGGGGCAGTGGACTGTGGAGCCTACGTGGCCACGTTGCTGCTGGCCGCGCGCTCGCTCGGAATCGACACCGTCGCGCAGGCCGCCATCGCCATGTACGGACAGACGGTGCGCCGCCACCTGAAGCTGCCGGTCGAGCGCTCCGTTGTGTGTGGGGTGTCTTTTGGTTTCGCGGACAAGCAACATCCCGCCAATGGTTTTCGCACCGAGCGGGCGCCGTTGGACCAGGTGCTGGACCTGCGAGAGTAAATCCAGCGCCGGCAAGAACCAGAATTTGCGTCAATGTTTGGCGGAGCACTGATCAATGTCGGCGGCACTGGTCAATGTTGGCGAAATTTCCCGTGCAAGATCCCTTTCGCCGACTTTGTTCAGCGTGGGGCACTTTGATCAGCGGGGGGCAAGTTGTGTCAAGGCTTGACGGGTCCTGGCGCGCCGCATAGAGTCATCCAATCAAGCGCTTGCTACATGCGCCTAATTTTCATTTCGAAGGAGATCTGAATGCGGAAAAGACTCGGCGTCCTCCTAGCGGTCGCCGCGCTCACCGTCTCGGCCTGCGGTTCTTCCGATGACCAGGGCGCCAGCAGCAGTTCCGGTGGTGGCGGTAATGAGCCGTATCGAATCGTTCAGCTGCTCGGCCAGAATCAGGCCGGTCCGGCAGCACTGAACGCCCAGGCCGCCGCCCAGGGAGCCAAGGCAGCAGTTGCCGTGCTGAACGCCGAGGGCGGCATCCTCGGGCACCCGGTTGAACTGGAGATCATCGACGACAACGGTGATCCGACGATCGCGGTGACCAAACTCCAGGAGCGATTGAGCAACGGCACCAAACCAAACTTGGTGCTTCCGGGGAACACCAGCGCGGAAGCACTTCCGATGGCTCCAATCCTCACGGAGGCCGAAATTTTCTCCGTGCAGCAGGCCAGTGCTTCTGCGTTGGACAACCCCAAAGAGTTCCCCTACTTGTTCAAGGTTCCTCCCGTGCCGGCCAGTTGGGCCAAGGGCCTGGTTGAGTACGCCAAGGCCAACAAGGTCACAAAGATCGCGATGATCGCCGGCAAGGATGCCTTCGCACAGGCCACTGCGGAAGCCACCCGCACCGCCATCTCCGACGCCGGACTGACTTTGACCGGCGATGAGACCTACACCGCCGAAGATCTGGACATGACCGCCCAGCTGGAGCGGCTGCGTGCCACCGATCCTGAACTGGTATTCATGCAGGGCGCCGGCGCAGCGGTCGGTTACGTACTGGACAGTCGGGTCAAGATCGGTTGGACCGATGTACCGCTGGTTGCCGATTCAACT
>JBBSUU010000022.1:0-13523 GCA_038234115.1 Mycobacteriales bacterium | reverse complement strand
TAGCCGACAAGATCAAGGTGGTCAGTTTCAACGGCTCGACCTTCGCAATTGATGACGTGAGATCAGGCGATAGCCCAGTGGTGATGGACCTAGGTGAATCTGCTCAGTGGATCGCCTACTCCACCATGGACCAGGCCTTCCGAATCCTTTTGGGTCAGCCGACAGTGAAAGCTACCGCGCCGGTGCGTATTTTCGACTCCGCCAACGCCGCAGAGGCAGGAGAACCGGCAGATGCCACCAAGGGTTACGGAACCGAATTCATCAACGAATTTGAGAAGTTGTGGGGACTGAAGTAACTCGGATAAAACATAAATAAACCCATACCGATGAAACTAGTTAACCAGATATGACTTCCAGCCACCCCTCAGATCCAGTTCAAGCTGGGCCTCTTGTTCAGCTCGTCGGCATCAACAAACACTTCGGCGCTGGGCCAGCGGTACTGGACGATGTCGATCTGACCATCGCACCGGGTGAGGTGCACGGCCTGTTGGGCGCAAACGGATCCGGTAAGTCGACGCTTATTAAAATTCTTTCCGGCGTGCATGGCGTGGATTCCGGAACGCTGACGGTTCGTGGTGAACCCGCACAACTTCCACTCTTGGGTGATCGTGCCCAGGCGCTTGGGCTCCGTTTCGTGCATCAAGATTTGGGACTGGTCGGTAGTCTGAGCGCGTTGGAGAACTACCTTATTCCGCTGATCTCTGCATCTAGAGGCAGCTTGAAGATGAACTGGCGGGCGCAGCAGCGCCGGATGCAAAGTGTCTTAGACCGTTACGGACTAGCTTTCGATCCTCAAACCGAGGTAGCCCTACTTCGACCGGTTGACCGGGCACTATTGGCCATCGTGCGAGCGCTCGATGGGCCCGGCACACCATTCCCCGGCCCGCGATTAGTGGTGCTCGACGAGCCGACCGTGTTCCTCCCTCAAGTCGAGATTGACAAGCTATTCTCGCTAATCCGGCGCATCGCCGCGGATGGCTCCAGCGTGCTCTTCGTCTCTCATGATCTTGACGAAGTCCGCGCGGTTACCGATCGCATCACGGTATTGCGCAACGGCGCCGTCGTGCTGGCTTGTGCTCGCACCGCCGAAATCTCCAGCAAACAACTTATCAAAGCAATTGTCGGCGCAGAACTTGCATCTGGCAGCAGAATTGGACCTCCTACGAATGTTGGTCACGAGCTGCTTCGCGTAAGTCAACTGACGGCCGGCGCCGCTCGCGGGGTGGATTTCACCGCATACACCGGTGAGGTGATCGGGTTGACCGGTTTATCAGGAGACGGATATGAGGACATTGTAGAGGCGCTTGCTGGCGCAATTCGGTCACGAGCCGGTCAAATAACGCTAGCTGGGTCGGTGTACGAAATGCGCTCGTGGAACCCAACTGTCGCAGTCGCGCAAGGGGTTGTCCTAGTACCAGCTGACCGCCTTGTCAATGGGATCGCGCCAGAATTGCCTCTCATCGACAACGTGACCCTTCCGCAATTGAATTCCTTCCTGGCCGGCCCGCTGCTGCGGCGCGGCGCCATGCGGACCTACACACAAACCCTCATCGATCGCTACGATATACGCCCGACAGATCCCGATAACCCCATCG
This sequence comes from Mycobacteriales bacterium, assembly GCA_038234115.1. Classification (GTDB taxonomy): domain Bacteria; phylum Actinomycetota; class Actinomycetes; order Mycobacteriales; family Nakamurellaceae; genus Nakamurella. The sequence continues at coordinate 11,928 of JBBSUU010000022.1, read as the reverse complement.
CACAGCTTTCGGGAGGCAACCAGCAGAAAGCCGTGCTGGGCAAATGGATCGAAACGGCTCCGAAGATCCTGCTGTTGCACGAACCAACACAGGGCGTGGATGTCGGCGCCAGACAGCAGATATTTCGTATCATCCGAGAGACAGCGGAACACAGCTCAGTACTTGTGGCCAGCTCAGATCACGATCAACTGGCCGAATTGTGCGACCGGGTCCTCATCGTCCGTAAGGGAAACATCGTGGCGCAGTTGACCAATGATGAAGTGACCAAGTCCCGAATCACCGCCGAATGTCTACAACCAAGCCTGGATCGGGCGTCACCATGACAGAAACGCCAGGCGCCGCAGCGGTGCCATCGAAAAACCTAGCCCGCTCTGCAGAGCGATTCGCATTACCAGCGATCTGGGTGATCCTGCTCGTCGTGTTCAGCGTCCTGCGCCCCGACACTTTCCTGACGTTGGCTAACTTCTCGGCCATGTTTTCCTCCCAGACAAGCCTGCTGGTCCTGGCGCTGGCAGTAACCATCCCCCTGACAGCGGGAGACTTCGATCTATCTGTGGGCTCCACAGCAGGTCTGTCTGCCATGACTATCGCGGTTCTGAACGTGCAGTACGGCGTCGGCATCTGGTGGGCGGTGTTAGCCGGTTTACTGGTCTCGGTGCTTGTCGGCGTCGTCAACTCCGCCCTTACAATCCTGGTCGGGGTGGACACTCTGATCGTCACACTGGGTATGGGCACCCTGCTTCAGGGAGTCATCTCGTGGATGGGCAACTTCAGCGTTGTCACTGGAGTCTCTAAATCCCTCGTTAACGCCGTAGTCCGCACCCGCATTCTGGGTATCCCCATCGAGTTCTGGTACGGCTTGGCGCTGTGCGCCATTATGTGGTATTTCATGGAACTGACTCCCCTTGGACGTCGTCTCTTGATGGTCGGTCAGAGCCGAAAAGTGGCGCAACTGAGCGGTTTGCGAGTGGGAGCCCTACGTGCCGGCGCTTTGATGAGTTCCGCGTTACTGGCCGGTGTTGCCGGAGCACTGGTAGTGGGAACGACTGGTTCTGCCGACCAGACGTCGGCCAGTCAGCTTTTACTACCGGCCTTCGCCGCAGCATTCTTGGGCGCAACAACGATCTTGCCCGGCCGCTTCAATGCCATCGGCGTGCTGGTCTCGGTACTGTTTCTGGTCACGGGGATCACCGGCCTGCAACAGCTCGGAGTGCCGAGTTTCGTACAGAACCTGTTCTATGGCGCGGCGCTGATTGCCGGCGTTGTCCTCTCGCATGCTGTAGGCATCGCGCGCCAGAAGAAAAAGCGCTCCTTGTAAACCGAGGTCAATTGGAGAGAGGGTAAAAGATGCCGTCGAACACCTACGACATCATCATCCGGGGTGCAACCGTGGCGAATCTGAGCGGGATCTGCGTCGCTGACGTCGCCGTCACCGATGGTGTTATCCGTGAGGTCGCTATCAGTGTCAGCGGGCGCGGTACGGTGGAAATTGATGGTGCCGGCAAGGTTCTCGCACCTGGCGGTATCGACCCGCACACCCATTTCGCTACGTCGAGCCCTGACGGGTCGATGATGTCGGCCGACGATTATGCCACCGGCAGTCGGGCAGCAGCGGCCGGTGGGGTAACCACCGTAATCAACTACGCCTTTCAGCAACAAGGTGAATCGCTCGCAGACACTCTCGCCAAAGAGCACGCCAAGGCCGACGGAAACTGCATTGTGGACTACGCCTTCCACCCCGTGCTGACGGATCTGCGTGATGGGCGCTCGTTGATTGAACTGCCGAATCTGGTGGCCAGCGGCTATTGCAGCATCAAGATCTTCACTGCCTATGAACCCTTTAGGCTCACCGATCGCGAGACTATTCGTGTTCTTGCGGAATGCGGCCGACTCGGTGTGGTGGTCAACGTCCACGCCGAGGATGACGGCTTGACCGATTACCTCACCACGGTATTGGACGAGCAAACCGCCACACCCGATTTGATGTTGGATGGCCTGCAGCGCAGCCGCCCCACTGTCGCTGAAGCGTTGGCCGTCGAGCGAGCTACTGCCTATGCGGTGGCAACCAACTGCGATGTTTACTTCGTGCACGTCTCCTCGCGTGCTGCATTGGATGTGATTCAACGCGCGCGGGCGGCTGGTGGACGGGTTTTTAGCGAGGTGCGCCCTGCCTACCTCATGCTCGACAACCGGCGGTACGACGATGCTGGCGGCAACGCCTTCGTGTGCTTGCCACCGCTACGCACCGCAGATGATCGCTCTGCATTGTGGGACGGGCTTACCCGGGGCGACATAGACACGGTCGCCAGCGACCACACGCCTTACCAGCTGGCACAAAAGCTCGGTCCTTACCGGTCCTTCACCAAAATCCCACCAGGGTTCGGCGGAGTCCAAGAAACATGCGGGTTGCTCTACTCCTACGGTGTTGCCACCGCTCGGATTACGCTGGAGCAGTTCGTCGGCCTGACCTCTGCGAGCGCCGCCAAAATCTTTGGGCTGTGGCCCCGTAAGGGCCTTATAGCACCCGGGAGCGACGCTGACCTGGTTCTAATCGATCCAACTGCCAACGTCACCATTGGACCGGATCTGATGAAATCCGCATCGGACTACAGCCCGTTCTTCGGGATCGATGCCGCGGCCTGGCCAATAGCGACTATCGCCGCCGGCAAACTGATTTATCAGTCAGGCCAGGTGACGGCCCTGCCCGGTCAAGGAAGTTTTCTGCCTCGCGCACTAAATGTGGATGGCATTGCACTACAAGGGAAAGAAGAAGCAGATGGCAAAAGTTGACCTCATCGTTACCGGCGGAACAATCGTTAACAGTGACGGAAGATTCGTCGCTGACATTGTGGTTTCAGACGGGGTAGTGCAGCAATTGATCAAGCCGGGTAGCGGGCAGTTTCTAGCGGCCGATAAAGCGATCGACGCCACAGGCTTGCTGGTGCTGCCGGGCGGGGTGGATCCACACTGTCACGTAGATACAAAGCTTGGCGAGTTCGCCACCGTCGATGACTACCGCAGCGCATCCATTGCGGCCATTTGGGGAGGCACCACCACCATTGTCGATTTTGCCTTCCCAAGTGACGGGCAGGGCCCACTCGCGGCAGTGCGTCAACGCAGCGTGGAGGCCGCAGAAGCCAGATGCTCTGTCGCATTGCATGCCTGCGTCCGACAATGGGAAGACAGTGTTCCAGATCAGCTACGGCAGTTGGCTGCCGAGGGAGTGACCACAGTGAAACTGTTCACCACATACCGCGATCTGATGATGCTGAATGCCGATGAGATCTTGGCGGTAATGAAGGTGATGCGAGACAGTGGCGGACTTACATACGTCCACGCCGAGTCCAACCATATTATCGAGGATGCTCAGGCCGCCGGGGCCGCGGCCGGGCACATCGCTTCAGTAGACCACCCACATACCAGGCCCGAAATCGCCGAAAAGGCTGCGGTGGAAGAAGTACTTTCCATCGCAGAGGCCATCAAGGCGCCGGTTTACTTCGTGCACCAGACCACGCCCGAGGTGGTCGACATGGTCACTGCCGCCCGCAACCGTGGGGTTCGTGCCTACTCCGAGACCTGCACGCACTACGTAACATTGGACTCCTCTCACTATCAAGGCGCACATCCGGAGCTATATGTGTGCTGCCCGCCACTGCGTAGTCCGTCTACCGTAGCTGCGCTACGCACCCGGGTAGTGGGGGGTGCCGTCGCCACTATCGGGTCGGACAACTGCTGTTTCCCCAGCAGCGCGAAGAAGATTTCAGGGCACGACGTCCGCTCGATGCCTTACGGGCTGCCTGGCGTGGAGCAACGAATGCCTGTGTTGTTCTCGGAATTTGTGCACGGCGAAGGAATGAGTGTTGAGCAGTTTGTGGAACTGACTGCGCACCGGCCTGCGGAGTTGAACGGACTGGCGGATCGAAAGGGTTCGATCGTAGTTGGGGCCGACGCTGACCTGGTGATATGGGATCCACACCTAGTCCGCACCATCACCGTGGAAGGTACTCACCAGGGCGTCGATTACGACCCGTACGAGGGACGAGTAGTGCGTGGATGGCCGCGAGACGTGGTGGTCGCAGGGCGCATCGCGCTGCGGAACCGCATGTTCACTGATCCCGGCCCGGTTAATGACCGAATTTTCGCACGATCCATTTTTTAGCCGCGGCGTGCAGCGAGTGATTCACGTGCCTGCCATCGATGATGGCGTGGCATCGCCGGACCGGGAGCAAGTCTCCTTGCTACCGGGCGATGACGTGTTGGGGGTGGAATCAACTTGGCACTCACCTGACCGGGATGGTCCCTGGGATACGAAGACGGTAATCCGGTTTCGGCGCCCGCATCATGTTCCCATCGGCGTTTGCGGTGTTTGCGGTGGTAAGTTTGCTCGATCCAGATGACTATTGCCACGCGAAGTTTGGTGCGTGTCTACCAGAGTTGTCAAAAACGAAATTCTTTTGCAACAGAGCGAAAAGCCCTCCAGAGATCTGTTGTCGACGCATTTGATCTGAGCTGGCCGTTGTTGACCAGCGTGCGGACGTATTTCTTCGAACGAAAATGCGATCCACGATCTCAATGCAGGACGCATCCCTGGTGGTCCCTTGCCCGATGGCCGAGTGCAACGCTAGGTCTGCGAGGGTGGGACCTCATGGTGGAGTCGACCGACTAGGAGCGTGCTGAACAAAGGGTGTTGCCGGGTCGGTCGGTGACTGCCGCAGCGGTCCGTGGTGGGCGGATCCGAGGTGAGGGTCGCGGAACGGGCCCCGGCTTACGGTCCAACTTAGGGGCTTGTGGTGAAGCACCCCGGGTCTTGTGGAGGGTTTGATTCCACGGGAAGGTGGTCTCATGCCAGCGCAGAAGAAGTATCCGCAGGAGTTGCGGGAGCGGTCAGTGCGGTTGGTCGCGGAGGCGATGTCGGAGGATCCGACGTTGTCGATGAATGCGGCGGTGAAACGGATCGGGCCGAAGGTCGGCATTGTGCCGGACACTTTGCGGACCTGGGTCAGGCAGTCCGACGTGGACACCGGGAGGCGCCCTGGGACAACTACTGATGATGGTAAGCGGATCAAGGAGTTGGAGGCCGAACTTCGAGAAGTGAAGCGCGCCAACGAGATTCTCTTGGCGGCGTCGAGTTTCTTCGCGCGGGAGCTCGACCCGCGACTGCCGTGGTAGTGCAATTCATCGTCGAAAACAGGGAACGTTTCGGGGTCGAGCCGATCTGCCGGGTGCTCAGTGAGCATGGTTGCAAGATCGCCCCGAGCACGTTCTACGCAGCGATCAAACGGGCCCCGTCGGCCCGTGCGGTGCGTGATGAGCTGGTCCTGGCCCAGGTTCGCCGGGTCCACGCTGCTTCCCGCGGCGGGTTGTACGGGGTGTTGAAGGTTTATCACCAACTGCGGCGGGAGAATGTGCAGGTCCAGGGCACAGCGGTGGCCAGGTGCACCGTGGAACGCCTGATGCGCAGCGACGGCCTGAAAGGTGTTCGTCGGTGCCGGCGGGTCCGCACCACCATCCCGGATGTCACTGCTGATAGGGCTCCTGATCTGGTGAAACGTAACTTCACAGCGACGGCGCCCAACCAGTTGTGGGTGGTCGATTTCACCTACGTCCGCACGGTGGCCGCTGGGTATATGTGGCGTTCGCGGTGGATGTTTTCTCCCGGATGATCGTGGGGTGGCAATCGGCGACGTCGATGCAAACCGACCTGCCGTTGGACGCGTTGGAGATGGCATTGTGGAACCGGAAACGGTTGGGCCACATAGTATCTGGACTCATACATCACAGCGACGCGGGCGCCCAAGGCGGATTCAAGTGGTCGTCGCAACACGTTATGGAATCGAGTGTAGCTGCTGTGCAAGCACTTCCGTGGGAGTCTTCCAGCCGAGTGTCTTTCGTGGCCGGTTGTTGAGTGCGTCGGCGACGGCCTGAACTTCCCGCCGTTGATACCTGGCCAGGTCGGTGCCTTTGGGGAAGTACTGTCGGAGCAGCCCATTGGTGTTTTCATTGGTTCCGCGTTGCCACGGGCTGTAGGGGTCGCAGAAGTACACCCGAATTCCGGTCGCCGCGGTGAACTCGGCGTGCCGCGCGAGTTCTCTTCCTCGGTCCCAGGTCACCGACCTGCGTAGATGCTCCGGGAGCGGTGTCAGCGCGGTGGCCAGGGCATCGCGGACCGATTCCGCGCCGTAGCCCGACAGTGCCGGCCCGTTCTTCACTGGCGGCGCCGCACCGTAGCCGTCCTTACGCGGTAGGTGCAGCAAGGTGGTGAACCTGCTCGTACGTTCCACCAGCGTGCCCACTGCCGACCTGTTCAATCCGATGATGAGGTCCCCTTCCCAGTGTCCGACTGTTGCGCGGTCTTCGACTTCGGCGGGACGAGCTGTGAGCATCACGTCGTCGGTGATGAATCCGGTGCGTAGTTTCTTGGCCCGCGCTCGCGGCTTACGCAACGCACGCCCGGTCCGCAAGCACGCCACCAGATCTCTTTCCAGTGCGCCGCGACCGTCGATATACAGGGCCTGGTATATGGCCTCGTGTGAGATGCGCATCGACTTGTCATCGGGGAAATCCAGGGGCAGCCGATGTGAGATCTGCTCCGGACTCCACGCGCTGGCCCAGCGTCGGTCGGCGCGCCGCGGCTTGTTACGGCCTTTCCACGACGTTGTCGGACCCACCATGTCGCCGTTCTCATCTAGCAGCACACCAGACAATTTGTCCCGTACATAACTGCGAAGCTGTTCGTGCAAAACGAGTTTCGCCGTCTTAGGGCGCCGCGCCGCGAGGTCGGCCTTCCACTGCGCCGTGGATGCACGGTACTCAACCTGCCCGCTGCGGGTGGCGGCATTACGGCGAAGCTCCCGCGAAATCGTCGACGGTGACCGCCCGATCCGTTCTGCAATCGCACGCATACTCACACCCTGCGCCCGCATCAACGCGATGTCCTCACGTTCGGAGAAGGACAAGTATCTTCCCGATAACGGGGCCAGATCCATAGGTGGCATTCCGCCAGCATTGCGGAACCACCTCGACCCCACCGGTCCCGACGCGCCACACGTGATTGCCGCATCCTCACTCGTAAGTCCCAACGCGATCTGCGCCCAGAATGAGCGTTCCAGATCTCGCCGCACCGGCGGCCGGCCCGGCGACCTCATCTGCGCTCGTCCCGTCAGCGCAGCAACCCACCCTGGTGGTCGTCCCATCGAAACACCCTCTCTCCCTTAGGGTGTTGCGTCGACCGGTTGAACCTGGTCAACATACCTCTATTCGGTACACGAACCGGTTGGTGGAGACTGGCCTGAACGCCTCGATCGGGACCGTCGGGGATAGCTACGACAATGCGTTGGCCGAAACCGTGAACGGTCTCTACAAAGCTGAGTTGGTGTACTGGGAAGGGCCGTGGCGCGACGCATCTGACCTAGAACTAGCGACAGTTGGATGGGTCGACTGGTTCAACAACACCCGCATTTCTCAAGGGGTCTCCAGGCCGTTGCGTGTTGTTGCGTAGGGGCGACACGCGGTGGGGTTTGCAACACATCTGCGAGGGTGTGGTGCTCGTGGCTGGTAGATGTTCATGTCACCGGCTTGGAGAGCGAGTGTGAGCGGATGCGGACGTTTCTTGTGGTGTTGCCGTTCGGGATGAGGTACTGGACGGTGCTGGACGACGAGTTGATGGTGGTCGGCCCGGCGGACGCTTTCTTGCGACACACCCGGCTGGGCCGGGACTGTTCGGAGCTGACGACCCGTTCGTATGCGGGTGGGATCGTCTTGTATTTGCGGTGGTGCCTTTGCACGGGCAGGTCGTGGCAGGCCGGGGTGGAACAGCTGGGTCTGTTCATCATGTGGTTGCGGCATTCCGCAGCCGGGCCGGCCGCTGCGGACGGGGACAGTGCGGCGGTGTTGGTCGGGCCCGGCGGGCGACCGGTTCGGGGAGCCAGGCGGATCAATGTGGTGCTGACCGCGGTGCGTGGGCTCATCGTGCACGCAGTCACGGCTGGGGCGGCGCCGGATCGGTTGCTGCCATTGATCTATGAGTTGGCTGATGAGCGTGATCTGCCGGCGCAGGCTCGTGGTGAGGACACCCGGTTGGCTTGGCGGATGCGGGCTCGGCACCGGTTGCATGAACCGGAGTCGATGGTGGACCGGGCCAGTGATGAGGAGATCGTTGCGGTGCTCGCCGGGTGCCGGTCGGCGCGGGATCGGCTGATCGTGTTGTTGATGGCCCGGGCGGGGTTGCGCCGGGGCGAGGTGTGCGGTCTGCGGCGGGCGGATGTGCATCTGCTGCTGGATTCGCAGCTGTTGGGTTGCCAGGTTCAGCGGGCGCATCTGCATGTGGTCCGCCGGGACAATCCGAATGGGGCGTGGGCGAAGTCGCGCCGGCAACGGGTGGTGCCGTTGGACTTCCTGGTGGTGCAGGCGTTCGATGATTACGAGTTCGAGCGCGGTGGGGTGCCGGGGGCCGGGGCCGGTGCCTTCGTGCTGGTGAACTTGTTCCGGGCGCCGGTGGGTGCACCGATGCCACCGGATGCGGTGGGTGTGTTGGTGGCCGCCGCCGCCCGGCGGGCTGGGCTGGGCCGTCGGGTGAGGCCGCATCAGCTGCGACATGCCTTCGCTAGCAACGTTGTCGACGCGGGTGGGAGCCTGGATGAGGTTGCCGAGCTACTGGGTCACGCGTCGATGAGTTCCTCGCAGGTTTACCTGCATCCCGATCCGGGGCGGTTCCGCGAGGCCGTCGACCGTGTCGCCGGTCCTCGAACCTTGGGGGTGAGGCGGTGACGGCGGCGGTGGTCGTTGCCATCGCCGCCGGTCGGGCTGGCGCGGGGCCGATAGGTCTGGCGCACCTGTTGCCCGGGGGTTGCAGGGTCGACGGGCAGGCCCGGCAATTGGCGGCGGTGATCGACCCGGAGTTCCTGATCGAGGCGTCCTGGAACCCGGCCCGGTTGGTGTTCACGCCCCCGCCGGCGCACCGGTTGCTGGGCCGGCCGACCTGCCGGGCGGCGGGCTGCGACACGACCGCGATGGGCAGCGACCGGATCTGCGTTTCCTGCGCGAAGCGGCTGGCCGTCTGCGGGTTGACCCCGGAGCAGATCTCGCTGCTGCCAGGGCGTTCCGAGCCGGCGCGTGGGGTTGGGCCGTGCCGGGTGGCCGCTTGTGGTCGGGAGTGGGATGCCGCTGCGGTGGGGCTGTGCCGGTCGCATCGGGCTCAGCAGCGCGCCCTGCAGCTGAGCGTGGAACAGTTCCTGAGCGACCCGCAGACGCTGCCGTTACCGGCCGCCGGGGACTGCGCGGTGGCCTCGTGTCCGCGGCAGCGGCGACATCCCGATGGCCGGTACTGCCAAGCGCACCAGTTGCGCGTGCGGGCTCGGCGATCCGATCCGGGTTTCGACGAACCATGTTGGCGGTTAACGGATCCGCCGATCGGGTGCGGTGGGCTGATCAGTTTGCGGGGGCTGCCGCTGCTGGTGGTGGTCCAGGTCGTGCTCGGGTTGCAGCAACGCTGCCGGGTCGATCGGGTCCGCACCAAGGAAGCCGACCTGCGGGCCGTGGTGGACGATCTGCGCCGTCGGCAGGCGAACTGCCTGGATGAGTACACCCCGCCGGCCGGTGCCAGCCTGGCATTCAACGGGGTGTTCCACGGGTTGGCCGCTCACGCCCGGCGGGCACTGGCCACCCCGGAACGTGAGGTCCTGGGTGAAGTGTGGGATCTGAGGGTGTTCGGTCACTCGGGCACCGTGTCATTCACCGACATCACCCAAACCTGGCTCCGAGAGGTGGGGAAACGTTGGGCCGCCGATGACCTGCCCCGCCGCCGGGTGCGGCCGGGTCGGCGGACCACGGTCGGTCTATCGGTGCGGCACCATATCGGGGCGCTGGCTCGGTTGTCGGAATCGCTGCGGATGCGCCCCGACCGGGGACAAACGCCGTCGGCGTTGGGCCGCACCGACATGGAGGCATTCCTGCACCGACTGGCGTTTCTGGAATCGGCCGGCAGGATCAGTGCCGACGCCCGGGTGCGGGCCTGCCGTGAGGTCCGTGCGGTACTCACCTGGACCCGGGCGGCCGGGCTGACCCGCCCCGGCGCGGCCGCCGCCGGACTCGGCGAAGACTTCACCCTGGCCGCAGTTGACATCCCGGTCACGCCCGAACCCGCCGAGACCGGCCGGGACCTGCCACCTGAGATCATGCGGGCCATCTGCTCCCACCTGGACGAGCTGACCTCACCGGTAATGCGCGCCGCCGTCGAGTTGGCCATCGACACCGGGCGTCGCCCGGAGGAGATCAGCAATCTGGCCTTCAACTGCTTGGGCCGTGACGACGACGGTTTGCCGGTTTTGGTCTACGACAACTACAAGGCCAACCGGGCCGGCCGACGACTCCCCATCAGCGAACACACCGCCACCGTCATCACCACCGCGCAGCAGGCAGCGCGAGAAAGATACCCACACACCGATATCGGTGACCTCAAACTACTGCCCACCGACCGGCGAAACCCCGACGGGGACAGGGCTATCACCGCGTTCAGCCTGTCATTCGCGCACCGGCTCTGGGTGAGCAGAATGCCTGCGCTGCTCACCGTCGACGGCATCGAATACGACAAGACCCGGATCGTGATCTACGCCTACCGGCACACCTACGCACAACGACACGCCGACGCCGGCGTCGGCATCGACGTGCTGCGGGAACTGATGGACCACCGCAAACTCGACACCACCAAGGGCTACTACCAGGTCGGTCACACCCGGCGTCGAGAGGCCGTCGACCGGGTCGCCGCGATGCAGTTCGACCGACACGGCAACCGGATCTGGCGACAGGCCCAAGCCCTGCTCGACTCCCAACACGCCCGCCGGCAAATCGGCGAAGTGGTTGTCCCGTTCGGGATCTGCACCGAACCGTCCAACGTCAAAGCCGGCGGTCACGCCTGCCCCTACCGGTTCCGCTGCGCCGGCTGCGACCACTTCCGCACCGACGTGTCCTACCTGCCCGACCTGCACGCCTACCTCCAAGATCTCCTCCGAAACCGGGAAAAGCTCATGACCACAACCGATATCGACGACTGGGCACGTGCCGAGGCAACCCCATCGACCGAGGAGATCACCCGGATCCGCCGACTGATCGACCGCATCACCACCGATCTGGACGACCTCACCCCAGAGGACCGCGCTCATATCGAACATGCCGTCACCGCGGTCCGCCGCCACCGCGGCGTCGTCCTGGGCATGCCAACCGCCCGCAGACCCGAGCACCACCGACCGCCGGAGCAGACCCCATGACACCCTCCACTCACACCGCGGCCATGGCCGCCGGACGAAGAGCCGACACCACCCGCCGCCGCGAACGCGTCGTCAAAGCACTCACCGACACCGCCAGCCGCGGCGAGGAGATCACCGTCAGCGGCATTGCCCGGCACGCCGGAGTCGACCGAACATTCCTCTACCGGCACCGTGACCTGCTCGAACAGGTCCACGCCGCCGAAGCCGAACCACCCACCACCCCCGGCACCGGGCCGACGGTCAGCAGGGCCTCCCTGCAGGCCGACCTGCTCGCCGCGCGGGAACGCACCAACCGGCTCACCTCCAGAATCCGGCAACTGGAGAAACGCCTCTCCCACGACATCGGCCAGACAGCCTGGCACGAATCAGGTCTCGGTGCCCCCACCGACATCGACGGCCTCCAAACGAAGATCCACAACCTCGAACAACAAACCGTCGACCTTCGCCTGCAACTGGAAGAACGCACCCAGGACCTGGCCGCCTCCCGATCAGCGAACCGTGACCTCATGACCCGCCTCAACACACCCGGAGCCACCCGATGAAAACACCCCGAGTCCCTCTTGCACCACACCTGTTGCAAACAGTAAGGTTTCACCAACAGACTCAGAGCTGCACAAACTCGGGAACGCAGACCACCCGCCGAGGCAGGACCCCCGGAGAAACACCG
>JBBSUU010000021.1:0-13831 GCA_038234115.1 Mycobacteriales bacterium | reverse complement strand
TACAGTCGAGTTCAGTCCACACCGCCGGAGGATCCTGTGACGAGTAGTACCACCAACCCGCTGTTGGAAGAATCGACCCTGCCGTACGCGCTACCGGTGTTCTCGCAGATTCTCCCCGAGCATTTCCTGCCCGCCTTCGAGATCGGCGCGGCAGAACAACTGAGCCAGATCGAACAGATTGTCCATGATCGGCAGACCCCGACCTTTGAGAACACCATTCTGGAATTGGAACAATCCGGGCCGACCCTGACCAGAACAGTGCAGTTGTTCTACAACCTGATCTCTTCGATGGCCGGGCCGGAACTGCGTGAAATCGAAGCAACGTTGTCGCCCAAGCTCACGTCGCACCAGGATGAGATTCAGCTGAACAGGGAACTCTTTCGGCGTATCAAGGCCGTCTACGACAATCGCGCCGAACTGTGCCCGGATGCAGAATCCATTCGCCTCGTCGAGCGTTACCACACTGATTATGTCCGTGCCGGGGCTGAACTCGACGACCAGCAGGCCACTGTACTCAAGGACCTTAATCGGCGACTGTCGGTGCTCTCCACCAAGTTTCATCAGAACCTGCAGGCGGACACCGAGGCATCCGCGATCTTGGTCGATGCCAAAGAGGAGCTGTCCGGGCTCAGCGCCGAGGACATCGAGGCGGCGGCGCAGGCAGCAACGGACCGTGGCCATCAGGGTAAATATCTGCTGACCTTGATCCTGCCGACCGGACAACCCGTCCTCCCCCGCCTGAACAATCGTGAACTGCGCCGGCGAGTTCACACCGCCTCGGTGAACCGGGCAAGTTCCGGCGAGTACGACAACGGACCGATCGCGATCCAGCTGGCTCATCTACGGGCGCAGCGAGCCCGCCTGCTCGGTTATTCCACCCATGCGGACTACATCGCCGCCGACGGCACGGCGAAGACCTCGGCCAATATCGACGCCCTGCTGACCCAGTTGGTCGCCCCGGCCGTGGCGAACGCGAACCGGGAGGCGGACATTCTTCGGGAGGTAGCAGCAGCCGACGGCGTGGAACTGGCCGCCTGGGATTGGCTTTATTACGCGGAAAAAGTACGGGCCGATCGCTACGCGGTCGACACCGAGTTGCTGCGACCGTATTTCGAGCTGAACGCAGTGCTGCAGGATGGTGTTTTCTTCGCCGCCGAGGCGATCTACGGCGTCACCTTTCAGCCCCGGGAAGATCTTGTTGGCTACCACCCCGACGTGCGGGTATTCGAAGTAATGGACGCCGACGCGCACCCGTTGGGACTGTTCATGGCTGATTTCTTTGCCCGGGAGTCCAAACGCGGCGGCGCCTGGATGAACTCGCTGGTCGACCAGTCGAAGCTATTAAATCGGCAGCCGATCATCCTGAACACGTTGAACATCACCAAGCCGGCACCGGGGGAGCCGGCCCTGCTGACCCTGGACGAAGTCGGAACCTTGTTCCACGAATTCGGGCACGCCCTGCACGGGTTGTTCTCCGATGTCGGTTACCCCCGCTTCTCGGGGACCTCGGTACCACGGGACTTTGTGGAGTTTCCGTCCCAGGTGAACGAGATGTGGCAGTTCTGGCCAGAAGTGGTGAGCAACTATGCCCGACACACCCAATCCGGCGAACCGCTTTCCACCGAAACCACCCAGAAGATCGGCGATGCCCAGCTCTGGGGCGAGGGCTTTGCCACCACCGAGTACCTGGGTGCGACCCTGCTCGACCAGGCCTGGCATCGGATCGGTCCGGAAACAGTAGTGACCGATGCCCAGGAATTTGAGCGGCAAGCCCTGACCGAAGCCGGGCTGCACCTTGACCTGGTGCCCCCGCGGTACCGCAGCACCTATTTTCAACACATCTTCTCCGGCGGCTACTCGGCGGGTTACTACTCCTACATCTGGGCCCAGGTGCTGGATGCCGAGACAGTCGAATGGTTCACCTCGAACGGCGGTATGACCAGAGCCAACGGCGATACCTTCCGGCGGAAGTTGCTCTCCGTCGGGGGCTCGGTGGATGCCATGGGCGCGGTGGTTTCGATCCTCGGGCGGCAGCCGCAGATCGAGCCGTTGCTCAGGAGACGTGGGCTCACCGCCTGATCGGGTGGGGGGGCGGCGTCCGGAGCGAGAGTGCACTAACCTAGAACATCGTGACTTCCGCGTCGAAATCCCCTGCAAGTTCCCTGGCCGATTACCGTCACCTGGCCGCCGGCAAAGTCCGCGATCTGTACGACGTGGACGAAGAATTGCTGCTGCTGGTTGCCTCGGATCGGATCAGCGCCTACGACCACATCCTGCCGAGCCCCATTCCGGATAAAGGTCGAATCCTGACGGCGATGAGTGTCTTCTGGTTTCGGTTGTTGGAAGGCGTGATCGGTAACCACGTCGTCGCCGTGGAGGATCCACGGATCCCGGCGGAACTGGTGGGGCGGGCATTGCTGGTGCGCAAGCTCGAGATGTTCCCGGTGGAATGTGTTGCCCGCGGTTACCTGACAGGTTCCGGGCTGAGCGACTACCGGCTAACCGGGGCGGTCTGCGGCGTTGCATTACCGCCGGGCCTCGTCGAGTCCTCGAAATTGGCGCACCCGATCTTCACCCCGGCCAGCAAAGCTCAGATCGGCGACCACGATGAGAATGTCAGTTTCGAAACCGTGGTCGCCACGGTTGGGGCGCAGCGCGCCGAGCAGCTCAGGGATATCACCCTGAAGGTGTACGCCACCGCGGCGGAACATGCTGTAGCACAGGGCGTCATCCTGGCCGACACGAAATTAGAATTCGGCACCGTTGGCGATGAATTTATCCTGGGTGATGAGGTGCTGACCCCGGACAGTTCGCGTTTCTGGCCGGCTGATCACTATCAGGAGGGCCGCAGTCAGCCGTCCTTCGACAAGCAGTACGTCCGCGATTGGTTGACCGCCAGTGAGTCCGGCTGGGATCGGGCGGCAGACGGACCGCCGCCGCCGCTTCCGGCGCAGGTCATCTCATCGACTCGCCGCCGCTATATCGAAGCCTACGAACGGATCTCCGGTAACTCCTTTGACAGTTGGCTGGGCCGATCCGTCGGATAACTAACGCAGCGCTGCGCCGAGCGTATCGATCATGAAGGCCACCGGATCCGGCACGTTCTCTGAGATGGCACCGACGGCCGCGCCATCGATGACAGCGAGAATCGTTGCGGCCGAAAGTGTTATCGGAGTCGCGGAATGTTTCGCGATGGTAGTGACCAGCTCATTGAGCGCCGGCCGGACCGCGGCGAGAGCCGCGGACACCACCGGGCTACGCCCCGCGGACAGCAGAAGTTCGTAGCGGGCCAAGGTGGCCAGTCGCCACTGCGTGACCGGCATGGCTGCCGACCCTGGCAGCAGTGCCAGGATCAATGCCGTTGCTGAATCCGGGATATCGCCGTTGATGAAGCTTTGGGCAACCCGGGTGCCATGGTCGAGCCAACCTGCGACAACCCGAGCGGTGGCCAGCCCCAAAAGTTCGTCCAGCGATTCGAAGTAGTAAGTCACCGCCGCGAGTGGCACGCCGGCCTCGGCGGCAACCCGGCGAGCGGAAAAGTTGCCGGGCCCGGCGGCAGCCAGTAACCGGGCGCCGGCTTGGATGATTTCCTGGCGGCGGTCGCGGCCCCGCTGTTGTCTCCTCATGGGTGAACGCATCTTCGGTCAGTGACCGCTGCCGGCCAACTGCAGGCCGACGACGCCGGCGATGATCAGCCCCATGGAGCCGATGGCCCAGATGTTCACCGGATCCTTGAACGCGACGATGCCGATCACTGCGGTCAGAACGGCCCCAATGCCCACCCAAACCGCGTAGGCCGGCCCCACCGGCAGGGTTTTCAGGGCGTACATCAGTCCGAGCATGGACAACACCACCAGCACCGCAAATGACACCGACGGCCACAGTCGGGTCAAGCCCTGTGATGCTTTGAGCGAGAGCGCCCACCCGGCCTCCAGCAACCCAGAGATGACCAGAACCAGCCATGCCATACCGCGCGCCCCCAAATCTGTCGGCACGCCCGATCGCGCCTAACTGGTACGACTGTACTAGTTCTCCTTGGATAACGATTGGGCCGCATGGTGCAACGTTTACAGATGCGCGCCGTCAAGCTGGTTACACCCGTTAGTGTGGGCTTTCGCGGGTGCCTCGCCCTGCGGCAAATGGGGATTGTCGCGAACGAAAGGTTTGCTCGAAATGTCTGCATCAAAGTTGCTGCCGGGTAAGAGATCCGCTTACGGCCGAAGATCTTATTACCGTGCGCTGGCGGCGCCGGTGGTAGCCGGGATGCTCTTCCTCACCGCGTGTGGGAAGGCGGACACCGCCGCCAATGTGAACCCGAGCGAAAGTGGAGCGCCTACCTCCACCAGCTATTTCAGCCCACTGGATGAGTACATGAACCCCACCGCCGGGCCGGAGTTGGACCAGGCCGCCTACCAGGCCAGGGACCGCCAGGTGCAGGAGCTGGTGGCAACCTGCATGAAAGACCAGGGTTTCGATTACATCCCGCAGGACAATTCGAGCACCTCCTATGCCCCGCCCTATGAAGAAGGTCTGGCCGAGCGCGACATCATCGCCAAGTACGGCTACTGGGTAACCACCCAGCTGGATATGCAGCCCGGTCCGAGTGAGATGCCGGTCGACCCCAATCAGGCTGCCTATGAGGCGATGAGTGATGGCGAACGGATGGCCTACGACCAAGCGCTCTGGGGGACCGGTGCCATGACGATGGCGATTGCCTCCTCCGCGGCCGGGTCGGCGGCGCAACCCCAGGCATCGACCACCGCCTCGAGTTCGGCCGCAACTTCGACCGATGCAGTAACCGGCGCAGTAACCGACACAGCAACAGGAACGGCAATCGAAGCGGGGGCAACGGATCCGGCCGTATCGCCGGAAGCGGGCTCCCCGGTGTCGATCGACCAGCCGCAGGTGAACTCCGAATCCTACGTAACGCCAACCACTCCGGAGGAAAAGGGCTGCTACGGCGTCGCTCAGGAGAAGATCTACGGCGATCAGATGAATGACGGGAGCATCAATTACGAAGACTTCCAGGATCTCTTCGATGCGCAGAACGAGCTGTTCATGTCCATCGAGAAGGACCCCCGACTTGATGCGGCGGTGACTGCCTGGTCGGTATGCCTGGAGGGCAAGGGCTATCCCGGATTTACCGAGATGCAGGCGCCGATGATCGACGTCAACAAGCAGTGGGCCGAATTGAACAACCAGGAGTTCACCGTGACGCCGGACGGCGGCTGGTCGACCGGACCGAAGCCCGGAACGGAGAACGACCCGCCGGTGGAACCCGATGCCGCCAAGGTGGCCGAACTCAGGAAATACGAGATCGATTTAGCACTGGCTGATTACGACTGCAAGGGTGACTATCAGAAGTTGTATGACGAGGTCCGGATTTCTCTGCAAGAACAGTTTGTTCAGGACCATCTGCCCGAGCTGGAACGATTTCGTGATGCGGTGAACAGTGGCGGCAACTGACACCGGTCCTGGCCCAGCGATGCTTGGCCACCGGGGGTTGAACAGTGCCGGGGCTTCGGATGGAATTCGGGTGGGCAGATGGCATCGAGCCGTAAAAGTATTCTGATCGTTATGGCCATCGCGGTGGTCACGGCGGCCGGCGGATTTGCCGCGGCCACCTTGATCGTCTCGCCGGAAGACGCCGCGGCCCAAACCGCGCCGCCGGCTGCCGGGCCGATCACGGTGCCGATCGAGCGTAAGGTGCTCAACGCCGACATCGTGACCCGGGGCGATATCGCCTTTACCGGTTCGGTCGAAGTTGTGTTGTCCACCGGAACGAACGCGACCGCGGTGGTGACCGGCCGGATCCCGGAGGTCGGGTCGGTGATCAAAAACGGGGCGATTTTATTGGAAGTTACCGGGCGCCCGGTGCTGGCGCTGTCCGGCGAGCTCCCCACCTACCGCAGTCTGGGACCGGGGAACACCGGGCCGGATGTCGAGCAACTGGAAATAGCCCTGGTGGCATTGGGTTTCAGCCCAGGCGCCCAGGACCAACTATATGACGCCGATACCGCCGCAGCCGTTGCCGAACTCTACAAATCGCTGGGATATGAGGCACCGCAACCACCTCAAGAGGTGACCGCAGCCGTCATCGGCGCGCAGGACTCGTTCGATCTGGCCACCCAGGCCGTGGCGGATGCGCAGAAGGCACTCAGCGAAGCCGCCAAGGGAAAAACCGAATCCGAGCGGCTGCAGATGCAGGCCAATGTTGATCAGATGCAGGACGCGTACAACAAGGCGTTGTCCGAGCCGTCACCGCCCGATCAGGCCAAGGTGGCGAAGGCTCAGAAGGCTGTTGATGACGCGAATGCGTATCAGGCCTATGCCGACGCCGGCCTGGCCCAGGCGCAGGCAAGCAACGCCGGGAATATCGCGGACTGGGAAACTGCGGTCGGCCAAGGTCGGCAGGGAGTTGAATCGGCGCAGGCCGCATTCGATAGTGCCAGTTCCGGCGGGCCACCGGATCAGGCCGCCATCAAACAAGCGCTCAGTGCGTTGAAGGTGGCCAAGGCCGAACAGAGTGAAGGTCTCCAGGCTCCCGACACCTCGGTTGCGCAGCAGGCTGTCACCACCGCCGCAGCCGCACTCACCGCGGCGCAGACTGATCTGGATCAGGCCAAGGCGGCAGCCGGAACGCCATTGCCGGCAACGGAAATCGTCTGGCTCGCCGATCTGCCGCGTCGCGTCGATGACGTTCTGGTGCGGCGCGGAAGCGTCATTGACGGAGCTGTGATGAATGTTTCGGGGGCCGATCTGTCCGTCCAGGCGCGGGTCAGTGCGCAGGAGGCCGGGTTGCTCAAAAATGGTCTGGAAGCCGACCTGACCGTCCCGGGTACCGGCACGATCAAGGCAATCGTCGCTCAGATCGGCGGTGATGTACCAGGTTCGAGCACCGCAGATCCGCCCAGCGATGGATCCGGATCCGGGACACTGGTGATTTTGCAACCGCAGAACGTGACGAACGAACAGGCGCAGGCACTGCGTGGCACCAATGTGAAGATCACCATTCCGGTGGCCAGTACGGCCGGCGAGGTGCTGACATCGCCGGTGGCCGCGTTGTTCTCCGACGAGGATGGAACCCCGCGGGTCGAAGTGCTGGCAGCGGACGGCAGCCGTCGTTTCCAGAAGGTTGAGGTGGGTTTGTCCACCGGCGGGGATGTTGAAGTGCGGCCGATCAGTGATCAGGGTGTGGATGTGTTGGAGGGCGATAGCACCCTGACCGAGGGCTCTCTGGTGATTGTCGGCCAATGACACCGGATGAGACTGCGACACCGGATGAGACTGCGACACCGGATGAGACTTTTACACCGGAGGACACAGCGACACCGGACGACACTGCCGACACGGCGCAGTGTCCCGTCGTGGAGCTGGTCGATGTTCATCGATCATTCCCCGGGCCGCCGGAAGTCCACGCGGTTCGCGGGGTGCACCTGCGCATCGAGAAGGGTGAATATATCTCCATCATCGGTCCATCCGGGTCGGGTAAGTCCACGTTGCTGCATCTGCTGGGGCTGTTGGATCGGCCGACCGCCGGGCAGTATCTGCTGGATGGGATGGATGTCGCGCAGATGAGCGAGGGCCGCCGATCCGGGATGCGAGGTGGTCGGATCGGCTTCGTCTTTCAGGCATTCCATCTGCTGTCCTCCCGGTCGGTGCTGGATAACGTGATGCTGGCCATGGTCTATCAGCATGTCGCGCGCAAGGAGCGGCGGATCCGGGCGACGGAAGCGCTGGAGAGGGTGGGATTAGCCGCCCGGCTTGACTTCTCGCCGAGCAGCCTGTCCGGTGGGGAACGGCAGCGGGTCGCGATCGCCAGAGCGTTGGTCGCTCGCCCGTCCCTCCTGCTGGCCGACGAACCCACCGGGAACCTGGACCAGACGAACGCCATCGGTGTGATGGACCTGTTCGACGACCTGCACCGCAGTGGAATTACTATCGCCGTGATTACCCACGACGAGCAGGTCAGCGCCCGTGCCCAGCGGCGGGTGCGGATCACCGACGGCGAACTGGTCTCGGAGTGAGCCTCACCGACAGGAGTGCAGACACCGACACTTTGGTCGAGTGGAGTCCAGATCCCGACGTGAAATCGCACCGCTCGCGGATGCGATTGATCGACCTGATCGACGAATCGGTGCTGGGTATCAGTGTCAAACCCTCCCGATTGATCCTGACCATCATGGGCACGGTGGTCGGCATTGCCGCGCTGGTCGCCACTCTCGGTTTGGGGCAGACCGCCGCCGGGCAGATCACCCAGCGATTCGATGCTGCTGCTGCCACGCGTATTGTCGTGCAGCCCAATAACCCGGCGGGTGCGCAGGAACAGGGCGTTGGTGTCAGCCTGCCCTGGGACGCGGCAGATAGGGTGCTGCGAATCAACGGGGTCGCTGCCGCCGGCACCTATAGCAAGGTCGACACCGGCCCTGACAAGGTATCCGGTGTCTCGCTCAATGATCCATCCGGCGCGAATCTCCTGGACATCCCGGTGATTGCTGCATCGCCCGGTTTGATGGATGCGGAAAGTGGAATCGTCACGGATGGAAGGTTTTTCGATGCGGGTCACAACGAGCGTGGCGATCGGGTGGTGGTTCTGGGGGCCAGAGCGGCCGTAAAGTTGGCCATCAACCGGGTGGACTCCCGACCCAGTATCTTTATCGGCGAAACTGCATTCGCCGTTATCGGCATCTTCGATGACGTGGTGCGCCGGGACGATCTGCTCGATTCGGTGGTGATTCCCAATCACACCGCCGAGTTGATCTTCGGTCTCCAGGCACCGCAGGAACTTGATATCAGGACCGCGGTCGGGGCGGCTCAGCAGGTGGGAATACAGGCTCCGACGGCGGTCTCGCCGAACCGTCCGGAGTCGATCAAGGCCAACGTCCCGCCGGCCCCCGGCAAACTCGGCGGTAATGTGATCGGCGACGTCAATGCGTTGTTCCTGGCTTTCGGTGCCGTGGCACTTGTTGTGGGCGGCCTTGGAATCGCCAATGTGACATTGCTATCGGTCATGGAGCGCACCGGTGAGATCGGTCTGCGCCGTGCGCTGGGCGCGCGACGCCGCCATATTGCCGGCCAGTTTCTGCTCGAATCGATGATCACTGGTCTGGTCGGCGGCCTCATCGGTGCCACGTTGGGTGTTGCCGCCGTGGTGGGGGTGTCCGCAACACGTGACTGGACCCCGATCCTGGACCTACAGATCGCCCTGCTGGCACCGATTCTCGGATCTGTTATCGGACTGCTGGCCGGTGCTTACCCCGCCATCAAGGCCGCCACCATCGAACCGATCACCGCCCTGCGACGGGCCGGTTAGCGCCGTACCCCCGGTGTCACCGGACTCGAATACGTCCTTGGTCCGGCCGTCGGGTCCCACCAGGAAAAGATCTGACCTACAACAGCACCGCGTTACCGTCATCAATGTTGAGCCATTGCGTGTCGGCCGGCTTCAGCTTCTCCAGCATGGTGTAGACCATGCCGGTGTTGGACAGGGTCTTCTCGTGAATTGGAATCACCACACTCGGATCCACCGAACGAACGAACTCGACACCCTCTTTCAGCGCCATCCAAGGAGCGCTGGCCGGCAGCGCCAGAATTTCGATCGATACCGCAGGCACACTCAGCGAATCCCCCGGTATGTACACCCGGCCCGAGATCAAATAGCCCCGATTTTCCACGGATGGCAGATCGGCGTGGATCACCGCATGGGTGTCGCCGAAGACCTCTACCGTGGTGTTCCCGGCGTTCAATATTTCACCGGCGTTGACCGCGGTGGCGCCAATGCCATGGTCGGCAAGCACTTTCACCGAACCCGGGTCGGCAAATACGGTGGCCAGCGGATTGGCAGCAAGCACGGTTGGCAGCTTGTCGATGTCCAGATGATCCGGATGCAGGTGGGTGATCAGGACCGTGGTCAGATCACGCAGACCTTCCCAGCCGGTGGAGAACACCCCTGGGTCGGTCAGAATGCGAGCACCGCTCTCCTCGATCAG
The DNA here is from genome assembly GCA_038234115.1 of Mycobacteriales bacterium. Lineage (GTDB taxonomy): Bacteria > Actinomycetota > Actinomycetes > Mycobacteriales > Nakamurellaceae > Nakamurella. Next base: position 3,842 of record JBBSUU010000021.1, on the reverse strand, counting down.
GAGACAGGAATGCCCGAACTTGGTGATCCGCATACTTGAGTCCTCACGTTCGTTGAAATAGCTCGGGATCAGGCTACCCAGATTCCTGCACCGGCAGCAGGATGGGGGCGACGCGGCCGCTGGGCTCAGCCGTTGGCGATCAACCAGGCCGCCACAAATCCCAGCGAATTGGTCGCCCAGTGCACCAGCATGCTGGCCTTGAGGCCGCGCCCCACATACGTGGCCAGGCACAGCAGGACACCGACCACCATGGTCGAGGCAACTGCCAGCAGGGCCGTCAAAATAGCTGAGCCGCCCAGCATCTCTGCAACGGCGGAGTTGCCGGTGGTCAACGCCGAGGACGGCAGGACGTGCCAGAGACCGAACAGAAAGGAAGATGCCAACACCGGCTTCCACTTCCAGCCAACGGCAGGATTTCTACCGAACAGCGTCGGCAGGACACCGCGGAATGCAATTTCCTCCAGCAGGACGGTGCCCAGGGGAATCCGGATGAGGACTTGGAACAGCATCATCCAGACCGATGTCCCGGCCACCCGCCGGTCCAAGAAAGCGTCCCGGGTACCGGGCAGAATCATCCCGATTGCCAGTGCCAAACCGGTGGTGGCCACCAACAGCAGGCCAACGCCGACCGGTCGATGCCACTGCCGAAATGCCAGCCCGACGTGACCGAAACCAAATCCGGCGTGCCGAGCGATAAAGATCAGTGCCACGGCCACCGCAATATTCCAGGGCAGATAAGCCCACGCCGGCAACACCCGATTCGACATCACATTCGAAACCACCAGCAGCGCAACGGCGATGGCCGCGCCGCGATGACGAGCGCGGGCAGCAGTTTCACTTTCGATGAAATCAATCGTGGCCACGGCGGTCAGTGCTCCGATCTGTGCAGTTGCCGAGCGCGGACATCACATCGATCGCACTGCCGAAGCCGGGGTAAACCCGGCTTCCGCCTGATGCCTGTGCTCACCTATCGTGAACCTACCGAGGTTTTGGGCGAACGCAGGCTGGGGGTCGACATGGCCGCATCACAGCGCGACCCTTATGCAGACTTTTTGCGTTCCTTTTCGCTGCTGGTGGTAATCCTGTGGCACTGGTGCTTCACCATCTTCATCTGGAACGACGACGGCCCCAATGCCACAAGTCCGCTCGGCTTCACCTCAGGCCTCTGGATCGCCACCTGGCTCCTGCAAATTATGCCGCTGTTTTTCTACATCGGCGCGTACGTCCACCTGAAATCGTGGGAGCGGGCGGCGGCCAGGGGGGAGCGGATCTGGCACTTTGCATTGCGCCAGGCCAGGACATTGGCCATTCCGGCCGGCGCCCTACTGATCACCTGGGTCATTCTGGGGATTATCGTCGGCAATGTTTTCGACCTGGCGTGGATGGGCCGGGCAGTGCTACTGGTGATCAGCCCACTCTGGTTCGTGGGTGCCTACCTGATCTTCATCTGCCTGTTGCCGATCACCGTCTGGCTGCATCGCCGCTATGACTCCCTGGTGCTGGTATTCCTGGCCGGGATGGCCGTCATCGTCGACATTCTGCGGTTCCGCTATCAGATTCCCGGTGTCGAGTGGGTCAACATGGTCTTCGTCTGGGGATTTGCGTTCCAGATGGGCTTTTTCCACGGCCGGATCGCCGGCGTTGACAGCGCCCCGCGCTTCACCGACGGGCGGGTGGAATGGGACTATCAATCCGCCCGCAGTCGGCAGCAGGCCCGGATGTTCACCTTCGCCGGGCTCTTTGCGTTGATCGGTTTGGTGTTCTCCGGTCTGTACCCCGGCTCGATGGTCGGGGTGCCGGGGCAGGGTTCGAATATGGCACCGCCGACGCTGTGCATCATTGCCCTGACCGTTTTCCAGGTCGGTGTCGCGGAGTTGATCCGCCCGTGGATTATGAAACACCTGGACCGCGGCCGGCTGTTCGCCAGGACGACCGCGATCATGACCCGATTTGCCCTGCCACTGTTCCTCTTCCACACCACCGGCATGGCGCTGTCACGGGCCGTTGAGTGGACCATTTTCGGCACCGAGTCGGAGGCGACCACGCCCGACCTGACCTGGTGGTTACTGCGACCGGTTGCCATCATCGGGCCACTGCTGGCGACCATCCCGGTGATCTACTTCTTCGGTCGCAAATATCAGAACAGGCCCGCTGCGGTGAAGAAGGGCAAATCCGCCGCTACCAAGGGCAAAGCCTGAGCCTACTATCGGCGCAATGGTCCAATCCGTTGAACTCCTGCTCAACCCCGAACTGGATGACTGGGTGTGGCAGCAGTGGCGGGCGCTGGAAAGTGCCGGCCTGCCGAGCCAGGTCAAACACGGATCGTTGACGAACTGGCCGCATGTCACGCTCGGGGTCGCCGATCGGATCAGCGCCGACATCGAACGACGACTCGCCGGCGCGGTCCAGGACCTGCCGATCAAGGCGAACCTGGGCGGCGTCATCTGGTTCCCCGGTAAGCGGCACGTGGTGGCCCGCGCTGTGGTGCCATCCCCAGAATTACTCGACATTCACGCCCAGATTGCGGCAATTCTGGACGGTCTGCCGGGAACCGGCCGTCGAATGTCGCCAGGCACCTGGAGCCCGCACGTGACGCTGGCCCGCGGTATCAAAACCGAACAACTCGGCGAGGTGATGAGCTGTCTCTCGCAAATACCGGGCATGTCGGACGAACTGCCGGGGGAGTTTCTGGTTGCCAGGCGTTGGGATAGCGATGCCAGGGTGACGTGGGAGCTGTAAGCGCAGGTCACACTGTCGGCGGCAGGGAGCGGCACCAAAGCGCGATAGGGTGGGTCTGCAGGAATCCAGCTGTTAAATTCCGACTTGCCTTGGGAGATACGTCTTGGCGCGCGTAGAAGTTGCCGTGGTTATCAAGTCCGAGATTCTCGACCCGCAGGGCAAGGCCATCCTTGGCGCCCTCGGCCGCACCGGTCACCCGGGGATCACGCAAGTCCGTCAGGGCAAGTATTTCGACCTCGAGGTGGACGACAGCGTCACCGACGAGGAGTTGGAAGAAATCGCCTCCTCGCTGCTGGCCAACCCGGTCATCGAGACCTGGGAAATCCGCAGGCTCGACTCGTGAGCGCCCGGGTCGGAGTCATCACCTTTCCCGGAACCCTGGATGACGTCGACGCAGCCCGCGCGGTGAAAGCCGCCGGTGCGCAGGCGGTTGCACTCTGGCACGCCGACGATTCCCTCCAGGGGGTCGATGCTGTCATCGTTCCTGGTGGATTCTCCTACGGCGACTACCTCCGGGCCGGGGCCATCTCCGCCCACGCCAGCATCATGCGGACCGTCATCGATGAGGCCCGTAAGGGTCTGCCGGTGTTGGGTATTTGCAACGGTTTTCAGATCCTCACCGAAGCGGGGCTGCTGCCCGGCGTCGTTATGCGTAACTCCGGATTGAAGTTCAAGTGCCGCGACCAGTGGCTGCGGGTGGAAAATACCGACACCGTATGGACCTCACGTTATGAGCCCGGTGCAGAGATCTTGGTACCGCTGAAGAATGCCGAGGGACGATACGTCGCGTTACCCGAAACCCTGGCCGAGCTCGAGGCCGAGGGGCGGGTGCTGTTCCGCTATGTCGGCGACGCGCCAAAACAGGGCAATCCGAACGGTTCGCTCAACGACATCGCCGGCATCTGCTCGGCCGATGGTCGGGTGGCCGCCCTGATGCCGCACCCGGAACACGCCATCGATGCGCTGACCGGCCCGACCGATGACGGTCTCGGCATGTTCTTTTCGGTACTCGACTCTCTGCTGAAGGTCTGAAATCTTGTCTGTGTCAAGTGATCCCAAAGTTGATACCGTGTCCGACGCCGCCGCCACCCCGGACACGGTTC
>JBBSUU010000020.1:0-14587 GCA_038234115.1 Mycobacteriales bacterium | reverse complement strand
CGGAAGACCTCCGAGTTCAGGACGCCTACTCGCTGCGCTGCGCGCCGGCGGTGCACGGCGCGGCCAGAGACACCCTGGATCACGCCATGACGTTGGCCGGCCGGGAACTGCGATCGGCGATCGACAATCCGGTGGTGCTGCCCGATGGCCGGGTCGAATCCAACGGCAACTTCCACGGCGCACCGGTTGGCTATGTGCTGGACTTCCTGGCCATCGCAGCCGCCGACGTTGCCTCCATCAGCGAGCGCCGAACCGACCGGATGCTCGATCGCAACCGGAGCCAGGGTCTGCCGGCCTTCCTCGCCTACGAGGTCGGCGTCGACTCCGGCCACATGATCGCGCAGTACACCCAGGCAGGAATCGTGTCGGAGATGAAAAGGCTTGCCGTCCCGGCATCGGTCGACTCGATTCCCTCCTCGGCAATGCAGGAAGACCATGTCTCACTGGGCTGGCATGCCGCCCGTAAGTTGCGCAAGAGCGTGGACGGTCTGATCCGGGTGCTGGCCATCGAGATTCTGACTGCCGCCAGAGCGCTGGACTTTCGTCGACCGCTGCAGCCGGGCCCGGTCACCGGCGCCGTCCGAGATCTATTGCGTACCAAAGTCGCCGGTCCTGGCGCCGATCGGCACCTGGCTGCCGAAATCGATCTGGTAGTCCAACTCGTCGCCACCGGTCAGGTTGCTGCTGTTGCTGACGCTGTACTCGATACCCCAACCAACAATGAATCAGGAGTCTGACCCATGACCTCGACCGTCCCACCAGTATCAGGACCACGCCCGGTACGGGCCGCCCGTGGCAGCACTTTGACCGCCCGTTCCTGGGCCACCGAAGCGCCGCTGCGGATGTTCCATAACAACCTCGACCCGGATGTGGCCGAGAATCCCGACGCACTGGTGGTTTACGGTGGCACCGGAAAGGCAGCCAGGGACTGGCGCTCCTTTGACGCCATCACCCGCACCTTGACCGACCTGAAACAGGACGAGACCCTGCTGGTGCAGTCCGGTCGGCCGGTCGGCGTCATGCGTACCCACGAATGGGCGCCGCGGGTGCTGATCGCCAACTCCAACCTGGTGCCGGACTGGGCCAATTGGCCGGAGTTTCGTCGATTGGAAGCGTTGGGGCTGACCATGTATGGCCAGATGACCGCCGGCTCCTGGATCTACATCGGCACCCAGGGCATCGTTCAGGGCACCTACGAGACCTTTGCTGCCGTGGCAAACAAGCGCTTCGGCGGCACGCTGGCCGGGACGCTGACCCTGACCGGTGGACTGGGAGGTATGGGCGGGGCCCAACCACTTTCGGTGACAATGAACGGCGGCGCCTGCCTGGTCATCGAATGTGATCCGTGGCGGGCCAACCGCCGAGTGGAAACTCGATACCTGGATGTGGTGGCCGACAGCTTGGATCATGGAATCGAGCTCGCCGTCAAGGCCAAGAACGACCGAAAAGCGTTGTCGGTGGGAGTCATCGGCAATGCGGCCGAGGTGTTCGCCGAACTTCTGCGCCGCGAAGTGCCGATCGATATCGTCACCGACCAGACCAGCGCCCATGACCCCCTGTCCTATCTGCCGATCGGCGTGGAAATGGACGACTGGCACGATTACGCTGCCAAGAAGCCCGATGAGTTCACCGACCGATCCCGAGACTCGATGGCTGCCCAGGTCGAGGCAATGGTCGGATTCATGGACGGTGGAGCCGAGGTGTTCGACTACGGCAACTCCATCCGCGGTGAAGCCCAGACTGCAGGCTATGGAAGAGCTTTCGATTTCCCGGGCTTTGTTCCGGCGTATATTCGTCCGCTGTTCTGTGAGGGTAAAGGGCCCTTCCGGTGGGCCGCACTGTCCGGCGATCCCAAAGACATCGCAGCCACCGACAAGGCCATCATCGAGATGGTCCCGGACAACGAGGGTCTGCAGCGCTGGATGCGGATGGCGCCGGAACGAATCGCCCACATGGGACTCCCCGCCAGGATCTGCTGGCTCGGCTACGGTGAAAGGCATTTGGCCGGATTGCGTTTCAACGAAATGGTGGCATCCGGTGAGGTATCGGCGCCGTTGGTGATCGGCCGCGACCACCTGGACTCCGGCTCGGTCGCATCGCCCTACCGGGAGACCGAGTCGATGGCCGATGGTAGTGATGCAATTGCCGACTGGCCACTGCTGAATGCGTTGGTCAATACCGCTTCGGGCGCTTCCTGGGTGTCGATCCATCACGGCGGTGGAGTCGGCATCGGCCGGTCCATCCACGCCGGTCAGGTTTCCCTCGCCGACGGCACCGAGTTGGCCGCGCAGAAGTTGGAACGAGTATTGACCAATGATCCGATGATGGGTGTCATTCGCCACGTGGATGCCGGTTACCCCGAGGCCGAGGCTGTCGCCGACAACCTCGGTGTGCGCATCCCGATGCGGGAATAAACTTCGCCCACACCGCTAGTTGTCTTTGTTCTCGGTCGAGCCTGTTGCTCTGTAACCGTGTCGAGACCACCACGCCAGTAAGTTATCTCAAGTCAAGAAAGGCCTTTGATGAAGATCACCCCAGGATCTGGCGGCTCCCGATTCACCTCCGCTTGGTCCGATCTCGCACTGGTGGGGATGGACCACACTCGCGGCGGCTATTCCAGACACCTGTTCGACGACGCCGAAATGAGCATGCGCACCTGGTTCATCGAGCAGGCCGAACGACGCGGTCTGGAAGTGGAAACCGACCGGAACAGCAACATCTGGGCGTGGTGGGGTAGCGCCGGACCGGGCGCCGTGGTCACGGGGTCGCATTTGGACTCCGTCCCCGGCGGTGGCGCGTTCGACGGGCCGCTTGGCGTCGTGTCCTCGCTGATGGCCATCGACGAGCTCAGGGTTCGTGGACATCAACCGAGTAAACCGCTAGCCGTTGCCTGTTTCGCTGAGGAGGAGGGCGGTCGATTCGGCCTACCGTGCATGGGCTCTCGTTTGATGGCCGGTGTGAGTGATGCCGACCATGTACGCAGGCTGCATGACCAGGACGGAATATCGGTGGCAGATGCCGCACGCCGGGTGGGATTCGACCCGGGTAGCTTCGGGCCGGACCCGGAGCGGGTGGCGATGATCGACTCCTTTGTGGAACTGCATGTCGAACAGGGCCGTCTGCTGCAGCAAACCGGTAGCCAGGGCGCGGTGGCGCTGGGATCGCAGATCGTGGCCCACGGCCGCTGGCGGTTTACCTTCACCGGTGTTGGTAACCACGCCGGCACCACCCTGGCGGCGGATCGGCGCGATCCGATGTTACCGGCCGCGGCCACCGTTTTGGCTACTCGACGACTGCTCTCGCAATACCCGGAGGCGGTGGCCACGGTTGGTCGAATAATTCCGAACCCAGGAGGTAGCAACGTGATTGCCTCCAGTGTTGATCTTTGGCTGGACGCCCGTGTGCCCGGGGCGGCCGCAACTGCCGCACTGGTGGACGCGATTGTGACGGCGGCCCGCCTTGAAGCCGAGTTGGAAGGCTGCAATTTGGTGGTCCGTCGTGAGTCGTTCTCCGACGATGTGATTTTTGATCCCGCACTTGGTCTTGAACTCGCCGATGTACTCGGCGTACCGGCCATCCCTACCGGCGCCGGACATGATGCCGGCGTGCTGGCACCGTTCCTCCCGACGGCAATGTTGTTCGTGCGCAACCCATCTGGCGTCTCGCACTCCCCGGCCGAACACGCCGAGACAGCAGATTGCCTCCTCGGTGTAGAGGCGCTGGCCGAGGTGCTGGCCAGGCTCACCCGATGAGTCAGGTCTTTCGCGCCGAGCAGGCGTGGCTGATGGGCGAATCTCCGGCTGCGGAATCATCGTTCTCCGGACCCATCGATATCCACTGCGCAGCAGGCATTATCACCGATATCACCGCGATTAACCCTGATATCGAGGCTGTTTCGCTCCCGGGAGTGGTGTTGCCCGGGATGGCCGATGCGCACTCCCATATTTTTCACCGTGCGTTACGCGGACGAACCCACCTCAGCGGTGACGGCACGGGCAACTTCTGGACCTGGCGTGAAGCCATGTACGGGTTTGCCGAGCGGCTGGATCCGGACTCGATGTTTGTCTTGGCCCGAGCCGCTTTTGTCGAGATGGTGTGCGCCGGAGTGACGGCGGTGGGGGAGTTCCACTACCTGCACCATGGCGCTGATGGCCGCCCTTACGATAATCCCAATGCAATGGGTTTGGCGCTCGCGGCGGCCGCCGGCGAAGCCGGCATTGAGCTGACACTGCTCGATGTTGTCTATCTGGCAGGCGGTTTCGGTGAACCGGTCGGACGAGTCCAGCAGCGGTTCAGCGACGGTTCCATCGATGCCTGGGCCTTGCGTGTTTCAGAGCTTCCGAGCTCACTGCGAACCGGTGTGGCGATCCATTCGGTACGTGCTGTGCCAGCCACCGCCATGCCCACCGTGGTCCAGGCGGCCGGGCGGCGAGTCCTGCACGTTCACCTCTCCGAGCAAAAAGCGGAAAACGAGGCCTGCCAGGCCTTTTACGGTCTCAGTCCCACCGAACTCTTGCACGGCGCCGGGGCGATTACCGCGCGGACCGCTGCCGTTCACGCCACCCACCTCACGGAGGCAGATATCGCGATCCTGGGCGGCGCGGGGGCAAGCATCGTCATGTGCCCGGCCACCGAGGCGGATCTGGCCGACGGGATCGGGCCGGCTCGAGCGTTATTCGATGCCGGCGCAGTGATCGCTCTGGGTTCGGATCAGCACGTGATCACCGACCCCTTCGGGCAGGCACGCGGGTTGGAATGGGGGGAGCGGTTGGCCACCGGTATTCGCGGAAGGTTCAGCCCGGCGCAACTCATCCATGCGGCCACCAACGCCTCCCACGATGCGATCGATTCCCCGGCGGGACGAATAGCGGTGGGGTCGCCGGCCGATTTCGTGGCGGTTCGGTTGGACTCATCGCGAACTGCCGGCTCGGAGCCCGAGCAGTTGATGATGTCTGCTTCGGCTGCCGACGCCGAAGTGGTGGTGGTGGGCGGGAAGGTGCTGGCTCGCGACGGTATTCACGAGACGCTGGGGGACCCAGGACCATTATTGGACGATGCGATCAGAAAAATTCTGCAATGAGTGCTTCGACACTGCTGACCGGAATCTCCCGGTTGATCACCAATGATCCAGAACTCGGCCCCGGTCGGCTCGGAGTCATCCAAGGGGCGGCCCTGGTCATGGAAGGCGATGCTGTTGCCTGGGTTGGGTCAGCAGCGGACGCTCCGATGGCCGATGCCACCGTAGATCTCGGGGGGCGATGTGTGCTTCCGGGATGGGTGGACTCGCATTCCCATCTGATCTTCGCCGGGGATCGCGCCGCCGAGTTCTCCGCTCGAGTGTCCGGTGCGCCCTATCAGGCGGGCGGCATCATGGCCACCGTCGGTCCGACCAGGGCCGCAAGTGACGAGGCGTTATTGGCCAGTGCCCAGAGGTTGGTGGCCGAAATGGTCGCGGGTGGCACAACCTGCATTGAAACCAAGACCGGCTACGGACTTTCGCTGGTTGATGAAATTCGAAGTGCCCGAATTGCCCAAGCCGCCGGGGTGGATGAAGTGACCTTCCTGGGAGCCCACCTGCTGCCGCCGGAGTTCGTCGACAACGCGCAGGCCTACGTCGATCTGGTCAGCGGACCGATGCTCGAAGGGGCGCGCCGGTACGTCGGTTGGATTGATGTGTTCTGCGAGGCCGGCGCTTTCGATGAACGGCAGTCCCGCCAGATATTGAGGGCAGGTGCCGCCGCCGGCCTGGGGCTTCGAGTACATGGAAACCAGCTGGGGACAGGTCCCGGTGTTGCGCTGGCGGTGGAACTCGGGGCTGCATCGGTGGACCACTGCACGTATTTGGCTGCCTCCGATATCGAACTGTTGGCCGGCTCGGACACCGTGGCGACGCTGCTCCCGGCTTGCGACCTCTCGACCAGGCAGGCCATAGCCCCGGGTCGTGCTTTGTTGGACGCCGGCGCCACCGTCGCGCTGGCGGCCAATTGCAACCCCGGCTCGTCCTATACGACTTCCATGGCGCTGGTCGTTGCACTGGCGGTGCTGCAATGCCGGATGACGGCAGCCGAGGCAGTATGGTCGGCCACGGCCGGCGGTGCGCAGGCATTGCGACGCAAAGATGTGGGGCATCTCATCGTCGGATCCCGGGCCGATATTCACGTCCTGGATGCCCCGTCGGAAGATTATCTGGCCTACCGGGTCGGGGTCCCGCTCACTCATGCGGTCTGGCGTAAGGGCACTCGCGCCCGCTGACCAGTGTGGTGGGGTGCGCTCCGTGTTGAGGGCGAGCACTGTCGTTGGTGGTGGGAACGCACCCAAGACGTAGGGCTGTTGGTCGAGCGGAGCCGTGACCGCAAATTGTTGATCCAGCGAGATCGTCTACTGATTGATCAACGTCACCAGACCCTTGACGATGGTCAGCACACTACCGATGTAGGCGACCGTGATCAGCGCTGCCCTGGCGTGAGACGGTTTGACGTGTTTTGACGCAATATCGCCCGCCGCCACCCCGCTGAAGAGTGCCGCGCCGATCGCCAACCACAGCCACCACGACAAGTTCGGCACCGAACCGTCGATGAAAAACACTTTGCCCAGCAGCGATGTCATACCGGTGACAAAGAAATACGGCTGAACGGTGGCGGCAAATTTTATTTGCTGCCAGTTGCTCAGAACGGCATAGATGCTCACCGCGGGTCCACCGACGCCGGCGGTATAACTCATGAAGCCAGAGGCATAGCCCGCACTCCCGAGCAGCACCGGGCCATCGATCTGACGTCGTGACCGCACCAACAACGACGCGGACAGTGACACAAACACAATCAGCCCGACACTGATTTCCAGCCACGCGCTTGGGACGACTTTGGACACCAGGATTCCGGTCGCGATTCCGAGGAAGGCCGTCGGGATCAACAGGGCAACCTTGCGCCACTCGACCTGTTTCCACACTCGGGTCAGTATCAGTGACGACGACAATGCGCCACAGAGGTTGGCAATGAGAACACCGCCGATCGGGCCGAGCAGAATGACCAGGAATGGCGCCGCCACCAGGGCGAAACCCATACCGGTGATCCGCTGAGAAGTGGCGCCGAAGAAGACAAAAAAAACGACAAGGGCAACAACACCCACATTGCTACCGACGGCTTGATCCACCCACTGACTGTAACGGCGTGCTGAGTGCGATCGGCTCCTCAGGTGCGTTCGATACCTGCGCCCACCGACGGTGAACAACGGTCTCAGGCCAGTCACCTATCAGGACCGGACCAACTGGTGTTACGACTATCTAGAGGGCGCAGGATTCGTCGGTGCCGGAATCGTCAGCCGATCCGTCGACGGCGCTGACGACGTTTGCCGGCGGATGTCCATCAGTCCAAGCCTTCTCCAGCACATCGGTGAAAACAGCGGGCGGCTGTCCACCGGACACCGCGAATTTACGATCGAAGACGAAGAACGGCACCCCGGTGGCGCCGAACGAGCGGGCCAGCGAAATATCGTCGTGCACCTGCTCGGTGTAGCGATCCGAATCCAGGACGGCGGCTGCTTCCTCGGCATCCAGACCGACTGAAACGGCAATCTCGATCAGCGTGTCCCGCTGTCCGACCCTGCGCCCACGGACGAAGTTCGCGTCCATCAGCGCTTCCTCGAGCTCGGCCTGCTTGCCGTTCTCGAGTGCGAAGTGCAGCAGGCGATGTGCGTCAAACGTGTTCTGCGGAGTCTGCAGGTCCATCTTGAAATCCAGACCAGCGGCGGCCGCGGTCTGCCGCACCCGGTCGGTCATCGCGCCGGCCGCTGCGGCGTCAACGCCGTACTTACGAGCCAGCACCTCGACCATGGGGGTATCAGAATTCACCGTCGTTGGGTCGAGTTGAAACGACCGATAGGTGACTATCACGTCTTCGGCGTGCGAAAAACTCTTCAACGCCTCTTCGAAGTGACGCTTGCCGATATAGCACCATGGGCACACGACATCGGAGAAAATTTCGATCTGCATTCTCGGTACAACCGACTGTGTCCGATACCTATTCCTACCCAGGTCTCGATTTCGCTCGACGGAGGACGGGGGTCTTGCCTTGCCGCCACCGACGAAGGACGGCGAGGAAGGAAATGGGCCCGTCGGCGCTACCAAAAGGTAGCTCCGACGAGCCCATTTCTCGCTGTGACTATCAGTGCGCGAACGCACTTTCGATAACGTGCTTTTGCTCGACCTCATGCACCCGGATTGATCCGGCCGACGGGGCGGCCATCGCGCGCCGGGAAATCCGTTGCACACCCACCAACCTCGGCAATGCCTCCGGCAGCGCCTCAACCAGGTACGGCCAGGCGCCCTGATTCTTTGGCTCCTCCTGCACCCAACGGAAGCTGGTCGCATTCGGGTACATGTCCAACACGAACGCCAATTTGCGCTTGGGTAGCGGGTAGAGCTGCTCGATGCGCACGATGGCGGTATCGGTGATGTTGTTGGCGGCCCGATAGGCCTCGAGTTCGTAGTAGATCTTGCCGGTGCACATGAGGACGTTGGTGATCCGAGATGCGTCGTCGGTGTGCGGATCAGCAAGAACCGATTCGAACTTGCCCTGGGTGAAATCTTCAACCGAAGACACTGCTGCTTTGTTGCGCAACATCGACTTCGGAGTGAAAACGATCATCGGACGGTGCACGCCGTCAAGAACGTGACGACGCAGCAGGTGAAAATAGTTGGCCGGGGTGGACGGTACCGCCACGGTCATCGAACCTTCGGCGCACTGCTGGAGGAACCGCTCGATGCGACCCGAAGTATGATCGGGTCCCTGTCCCTCGTGGCCGTGCGGCAGCAGCAGGACCACGCCGGACTTCTGGTTCCACTTCGCCTCGCCGGAGGACAGATATTCGTCGATGACGGACTGGGCCCCGTTGACGAAGTCACCGAACTGGGCTTCCCAGAGCACGAGAGCGTCGGTGTTCGCCACCGAGTAGCCGTACTCGAACCCGAGGGCGGCATATTCGGACAACGCCGAGTCGTAGACCAAGAATCGCTCTTGATCCTCCGAGAGATGCTGCAGTGGAAGGTATTCGGCGCCGGTGTGCCAGTCGATCAAAGCTGCGTGTCGCTGAACGAAAGTTCCGCGGCGGGAGTCCTGCCCGGCAAGGCGTACCAAACGGCCGCCCATCACGGTGGCGCCAAAAGCAATCAGCTCGCCAAAGGCCCAGTCGATGTTGCCCTCGCGGGACATCTGAACTCGACGCTCCAACACCGTCTTCACCCGTGGGTGCGCGGTGAAGTGCGCAGGCAGTTCCACATGCGCATCGGCGATCCGATGCAGCGCTTCGAGGCTGATCTTCGTATCGACCCGCTGCGGGATCGGCTGCTCCTCCTCTACGGAGGGGGAAGCGACCGCGACGCTCTTTTCGAGTTCCTTGACCTCGTTGAAGACCCGCTCGAGTTGGCGGTGGTAGTCCTTCAAGGCCTCTTCGGCGTCTTCCGTGGACAGATCGCCGCGATCGATCAGGGCTTCGGTGTAGATCTTTCGGACAGATCGCTTGCCGTCGATGATCTGATACATCAACGGGTTGGTCATCGAAGGATCATCACCCTCGTTATGACCGCGACGCCGGTAGCAGACCATATCGATGATGACGTCGTTTCCGAAAGTCTGTCGATACTCCACCGCCAGTTCGGCGGCGAGTACGGCTGCTTCCGGATCATCACCGTTGACGTGGAATACCGGCGCCTCGATCATCTTGCTGATGTCGGTGCAGTATTCCGAGGACCGGGAGGCCTCCGGGGCGGTGGTGAAACCGACCTGGTTGTTGATGATGACGTGCACCGTTCCACCGGTGCGGTACCCGCGCAGCTTGGACAGGTTCAGGGTCTCGGCAACCACACCCTGGCCGGCGAATGCCGCGTCGCCGTGAAGGGCGATCGGCAATACCGTGAAGCCGCTTTCGCCGCGATTGATGTAGTCCTGCTTGGCGCGGACGATTCCTTCGAGTACTGGATCAACCACTTCCAGGTGCGATGGGTTGGCGGCCAGCGTTACGTCGACCTGACCCTCCCCGAACGGGCGGATGTATTTGCCCTCGGCACCGAGGTGATACTTGACGTCGCCGGATCCATGGGCTTGGCCCGGATCCATATTGCCCTCGAACTCGCGGAAGATCTTGGCATACGGCTTGCCGACAATGTTGGCAAGCACATTGAGCCGGCCGCGGTGCGCCATCCCGATAACAACCTCATCGAGGGTGTATTCGGCCGCCTTGTTCAACACCGCGTCAAGCAGTGGAATGACGGTTTCGCCGCCTTCCAGGCTGAACCGCTTCTGTCCGACGTACTTGGTCTGCAGGAAAGTTTCGAACGCCTCGGCCGCATTGAGGCGACCCAAAATGTACTTCTGGCGTTCCGGCGACGGGTTTTGACGGCGGGCTTCCACCCGTTGCTGGATCCACCGACGGCGGACCGGGTCCATGATGTGCATGTATTCAACGCCCAGGGTGCGGCTGTAGGAATCCCGCAAGACGCCAAGGACATCGCGCAGCTTCATGAACTGCTGGCCGTTGAAGCCACCGACCGGGAACTCGCGGTCCAGGTCCCAAAGGGTCAGACCGTGGGACAGCACATCGAGATCCGGGTGTTTGCGCTGCCGATAGTTCAGCGGATCGGTGTTGGCCATCAGGTGACCGCGGGTCCGGTAGGCGTCGATGAGTTCCAGCACCCGAGCCGTCTTGTCGACAGCCCCGTTGCGTCCGGGGTGAATGTCGGTGACCCAGCGGACGGGCTCATAGGGCAGTCGCAGTGCGGTGAAGACGTCGTCGTAAAAACCGTCCTCACCGAGTAACAGACCATGGATGCGCTTGAGGAACTGACCCGATTCGGCGCCCTGGATGATCCGGTGGTCGTAGGTCGAGGTCAGCGTGGTGACTTTGGAGATACCCAGATCGGCCATGCTCTGCTCGGAAGCACCCTGGAAGGCGGCGGGGTATTCCATCGCCCCGACACCGATGATGGTGCCCTGCCCCTTCATCAAACGGGGCACGGAGTGAACGGTGCCGATACCGCCTGGATTGGTCAGCGAAATGGTGGTGCCGGCGTAGTCCTCGGCGGTCAGGTTACCGCTGCGAGCCTTGCTGACAACTGCCTCATAAGCTTTCCAGAACTCGACGAAGTTCATCGTCTCGCAACCCTTGATCGGCAGAACGACCAAACTACGCTGGCCGTTCTTGCCCGGCAGATCGATGGCAAGGCCAAGGTTGACGTGGGCCGGGGTGACGACAAGCGGCTTTGAGTCGCTGTCGTTGAAATGTGCGTTCATTGCGGGGAAGTCCTGCAACGCCCTGATGATCGCGAAGCCGATCAGGTGGGTGAAGGAGATCTTGCCCCCGCGTTGCCGCTTGAGGAAGTTGTTGATGACAATCCGGTTGTCCCACAACAACTTGGCCGGAATGGCGCGGACCGAAGTGGCGGTGGGGACCTCCAGCGAGGAGGTCATGTTCTTGACGACAGCGGCGGCCATCCCGCGCAGTGGGGTGGAAACTTCGGCCTTCTCGACCGGTGCGTCCTTCGGGGGAATAGACGTGATTGCCGGTGCCGGTGGCTTAATCGCCGGCGCTGGAGTTGCTGCCTTCGGAGCCGCTGTTTTTGGTGCTGCCGGCTCCGGGGCTGCTGTCTTGGGCGGAGCTGATACCGGGGTCGGCTTGATCGCGACAGACTGGGCCGCTGCAGCGGGGACAGCGGTTTGCACCTGTGCTGCTGGCGATGAAGGAGTAGCGGCGGGAGCCGGTGCAGCCGGAATCTTGGTGGATTCGCCATTACTTACGGCGGGACCCGCTGCGCCCGCGCCATTTCCACCGCCCGCAGCGGTTGCCGCCCCGGCAGGTGCGGCGGCGGTGGCGAAATATTCGCGCCAGCTCTCGTCGACACTTGCAGGGTCTGCAGTGAACTGTAGGTACTTCTCTTCAACGAACCAGTCGTTGGGGCCGAATTCGGGCACGGTGGCTGACGACACTGTCGTTCTCCGCCTGTTCTTCGATCGGGGAGGGTTGGCTTTCTAAATCTAGCCCGTATGGTTCGCGGATGCTCAATCGACTCTCGCGTTGTGGTCGGGTAGTCACATTCCGCTGCTCATCTGGCGTGGTCGCGGCTAACCGGCGCAATCTGCGCTTTGCCGGCTGATCCGCGACACCCCACGGTGAAATCTCAGATGGAGGCCAGATCAGCCGATACCGGGCTCAGGGGATGGTCGCTGGGCCGGCTTTGTGATTCATAGAGTCTGGCGTAGGCGCCGCCGGCGGCCAGCAGTTCTTGGTGGCTGCCGATCTCGGCGATTCGGCCTTCTTCCATGACGACAATGCGCTCGGCAGCCGCCGCCGTAGTCATCCGATGCGCGACCACCACTGTGGTTCGTCCGCGAGAGAGCCTGCGGGTGGCATCAAGCACCGCTGCTTCGGCGGCCGGGTCCAACGATGCAGTCGCCTCATCGAGCAACAACACGTCCGGATCAACCAGCTCCGCGCGGGCAAGCGCAATGAGCTGTCGTTGTCCGGCGGACAGATTGCGTCCCCTGTCTTCGATGCGGTGATTGAACTTCTGTGGCAGGCCGGCAATGACTGTGATCGCGCCAACGGATCGGGCGGCAATTTCTACTTCCAGATCACTTGCCGCCGGGCGACCGTAGGCGATATTTTCCCGCACGGTGCCCGCGAAGAGGTGAGTCTCCTGCGGTACGACCCCGAGTCGACGCCGATAGCTGGGCAGGTCGTACTGGTCGATCGGACTTCCGTCCACCAGTACCCGACCGGACTGCGGATCGTAGAACCGGGCGATCAACTTGATCAGGGTCGATTTGCCCGCGCCGGTGGTGCCCACTACGGCTACCGATTGACCGGCAGGTATCAGCAGATCCAGACCTGCCATCGCCGGCCGGGTTGCGCCTTGATAGCAGAACGTGACGGCATCGAAATTGATCTCACCGTCGAGTTTTGTTACCACCGTCGACTGGGGACCGGACGGGGTACTGACCTGGGTGGCCAGCAGATCGCCGATCCGGTTCAATCCGACTCTGGCCTGCTGATAGCCATCAAAGACCTGTGAGAGCTGTTGAATCGGTGCGAAGAACGAATCCAGATACAGCACGAAAGCCAGCAGAGTGCCGACGGATAGGGTGCCACTCACCACCCGATCGGCGCCGACGCCCAAAACCACCGCGGCGGACAACTCCGATAGGAAGCCGACGAATGGGAAATAGACCGAGATGGCCGTTTGGGCGCGCATTCGTGATTTGCGGTAATCATCGCTGCGGAAAGCGAAGGTATCGGCGTTGGTCTGCGAGCGTCCCAACGATTGCGCCACCCGAAGCCCGGCTACATTTTCGGCCAGATCGGCGTTCACCACCGAGACTTTCTCGCGGGCTTCGGTGTAGGCCTTGGACGATATTCGACGGAAAATGATTGTCGCGACCACGATGATCGGTACCGAAGCGAAGGCCACCAACGCCAGGCCCAGGTCCATCACGGCCAGCACCACGATAATCCCCAGGAACGTGGCCAACGACACCACGGACGTGGTCAGACCGGTCTGCAGGAAGCTGGACAGGGCGTCGATATCGGTCGTCATCCGGGTCATGATCCGACCGGTCATCTGGCTCTCGTAATAATCCATGCCCAGCCGTTGCAAGTGGGTGAAGGACCGCATCCGGAGTTGATAGAGAACTGATTCGCCGGCCCGGCCGGCTGCCACTGCTTGATGACGCTGGATGTACAGATCAGCGATGGTGACTGCCAGCGCGGCCGCTGCAGTCCACCAAATGACTGACAGCACGCCGGCATTCACCCCGTCGTCGATGCCGGTTTTGATCAGTACCGGCAGCGCCAAACCGGCCAACGCGTCGATCGCTACCAGCACCAAAGCGAAGATCAACAGTCCCCGAACACTTCGCAGGGCCGGCCACAGACTGAACTTCTGGTGGCTTTCATCGACCAGTTCCTTGGCCGGAGGTCGGTCCAGGGCCGGCGGCAGGGCATCCACCTTGGCCAGCAGATCGGGCGTGGCCGGGAGTCCGCCCAGGAATCCGCCGGCAGCGCCCGTACCGCCGCGTCCGCCGCCACCGCCGCGCGGCATCGCGATCGCGTTGGCGCTCCCGGAAACAGCAGCCGACACTCGGTCCGGTTCGGCTGCCACCGGCCACAGGGCAGCGGTGACACCGGTGGCCGCGGGGAGATGGTGGGCGGTGGCGGAAGCCGGCCCGCAGGAAACGGGATCCTTCGAGTTGGAATTGGACTGAGAGGCGGCGGCGGGAGAGGCAGCGGCGGAGTTTGAGCCGGCTGCCGAGTTGCCGGCCGAACGGTGGGGAGCGAACTCGCGCGAGGGTGTCGTCGCATCCTCGGTGGCAGCGGTGGGGTCAGATCCCATGGCGGGGATCAGGCTGCGGTACAACTGCGAGCGCTGCATCAGCTCTTCGTGCGTGCCGACATCTGCCACGGCACCGTGATCGACAACGGCGATCCGATCAGCCAGTGACAGCGTGGATAGTCGGTGCGCTATCAAAAGGGTCGTTCGATGAGCCGTGACTCCCTTGAGGGTCGCGTGGATGGCCGCCTCGGTGGCCGGGTCGACGGCGCT
>JBBSUU010000019.1:0-14974 GCA_038234115.1 Mycobacteriales bacterium | reverse complement strand
GATTCCATGCCGATAGCTCAGGACTGCTGCCAGCAACAAAACTGCCGCCGCCACCAACATGGCCAACGCGACCTTGCGGCTCTGGGGGGTGATGCCGGCCGCGACGTCGACGACGTTCACCGGGGCTGCCGGCAACACAATCGGTGCGGTAACTGGCGAGTCGTCGATCTGCCCCTGCGGCAATGGCTGATCTGCTGGTGGCGGGACCGTCATGAAGCTACTTCTGGCCCTCGGCCTTTGCCCTGATGAAATAGGTCGCGCCCTTGCCGACGTAGACCAGGGCCAACCCGAGGACGACCAAGACCCCGGAGATCAGCACGAACAAGCTGGTGCCGGAGCCCAACATCACCAGCACCAGCAACACGATGCCCATGATGGTGACAATGCGCCGGGCCCAGCGGGTGCCCTTGGTCAGGAAGAAGCCACCCACCACCAACGCGATGCCGATCACCAGCGAGATGATGCCTAGAACGGTCAACTGGGTATTGGCTGAACTCAACAGATCTACGGTTGGCTCGGAATATTGCTTGCAGTTGGCCACCACATCGGCCGGCTCTGTCGCCGTGACAGCGGCACCGACGCCTCCGACATCGTTCTTGCATCGGGCAACATCGGAAATGTACTGATCGATGATGGCACCCTTGGTGGCCAACAGCCCGATCCCGGTGTACAGGTTCAGCAGCCCGCCGACCACGGCCAGCCACCCGGCGATCTTCACCGTGGCGGGCAGGACATTCGGCTCATTGGCGTCGTAGTCGACCGGCTTGGGGATGAACGAAGACTTCAAGGAATCCATGATGCCGGGTCGACGCGGCTGACCATTGGGGGTGCTCATATGCGCAAACTTACCGTCTCCGGCGGCGTGCTCAGATCCTTGATGCCGGCCGGGGTCGAAATTTAACCGACGATCGGGACAGATCACGCATTTGGCTCAGCGCTCCGACGCCGGTGGTCCCGGTCATAGAATCTCAGGATGGGGCGGATTTATGGCGTTATCACGCTACTGGCAGCAGCCCTTGTGCTGTTCCTCGTCCCGCGCGCTCTCGATCCGGGCGTCGGTGGAGTGGCTCTGCGGGCACCGTTACCGGCGCCGCCGCCGGTGGGCACGTGCATCGATGTAGGCAGCATCCAGCAGTACTACTACGGTTCCTATCCGCCGCTGTTCCAGGAGTTCAAGATCGTCGAGTGCAAGCTCCCTCACGATCTGGAGGTAACCCGGACCTGGACGGCCGCCCAAGTCGATCAGCAACCCGAGATCCTCAACGACGGTATCGCCTGTACCGCATCCCTGGCGCAATACGCCGGATTGCCCAGCCAGCCCCTCCTGGATCATTGGTTCATCAGCGGGTTTTCCACCAACAGTTGGCTCATCGGCGCTCCTCCCTCCCAGCGCGCCGGCCCATTGGGCTGGAAAGTTTGCGTCGTACAGGTAGTGGACCGGGTCGGTAGCGTGCAGAATTTGTGGGCCCAGAGCGAGCGTCCGGCCGGATTCGGCACCTGCTGGGTCAGCGCGGATCCGGTGTTCTGCAATATGCCGCACAATCGCGAGACCCTTGGAACGGCCAGTTCGGCAGAGCCGAATGACCCCAGCGTCCAGATCGGCGACGCACCGCCGCTACCCGGTCCCGATGCGTTGGTGAGTGAATGTAATTCGCTCGCCGACGTCCTGATGAGCCGGGCCGATCCGACCTACGCCGGCCAGTTGGCCGTGGCGATGAGTTACGACAAATCCAGTTCCGAGCTCTGGCGCGATACTAATCAGGACGGAAAGTATGACCCCTCGGAGACGGTCAACGGGACCCTGATCGAGGCAACCTGCTCGATTACCACCAGCGATGGGTCGATGCTGATCGATTCGTTGCTCGGTGTCGGCGACAAACCGCTCCCGGTGCAGTGATGAACAGTGGCCGGCGGGTGAGAGGTGTATTGGTCTTGGTGCTCGGACTGATGGTGGCATTGATCGTGCCGAGGGTATTGGATCCGGGGATTGACGGTGTTGCGGTGCGTGCGCCGTTGCCGTTGCCACCGCCCGCCGGCAGCTGTTTGGTGCTGCCGACGCCGCTGAGCCAGGAGTCAATGCAGATCCCATTCGAACTGCCCGATTACTCGCTGGTTGATTGCGGTGAGTTCCACGATCTCGAGGTGGCGTCGTCCTGGGTGAGCGATGCCCCCTTCGAATGGGAAAATTTCAACGATGATTACCCGTGTTCGGCGGAAACGGGCCTGCTGTATGACTCGGCCAACGAACTCGTGCCAAAGCCTTGGTGGAGCGCGATCGTGAATGCCAATGTCATGCTGGTGCAGGCCCCGGCGACGCAGCGACTGGCCGATACCGGCTGGATGGCATGCATCGTGACGCCCTTTCCATTCGGCAAGGCCCGCGGCAGTGTCTGGGATCTACCGGACATTCGTTTTCGCCCAGCAGATTTCGGGAACTGCGCAACGGCCGGGATGCAGATCTCGTGCACTGATCCGCATTCCACCGAGTACCTGGCCTGGGCTTTTGGACAGCAACCGGATGACTCGACGGTCGTGGTCACCAACTATCCGGCGCTACCAGTGGAATCTATCCTGCGAGAAAGTTGTCAGACGCTGGCGGCAGACCTGTTGAAGCATGACGATCCCACCTTCGGTGGCCGGGTCCAGATTGTGCTGGAATATGAAACCATTCCGGACCAAGAGGTGTGGGTGGAACCGGATCCGGATACTCATTGGCAAAATTCGGAAATGGTGCCGGGAACCATCACGAACGCCTCCTGCCAGTTGCTGGTTACCGACAACCATTGGTTAACAGACTCTTTGGTCGGAATAGGCAATCAGCCGCTACCGATCAGATGAACCTCGGGGAGTGCTTTGCGCCACCCGGGACGCGCAGTTGACAAAAATCCTTACGCTGGGAAGCAGCCGGGCCGCAGCGGCCGGGCAACCATCGGAAGGGCGCACGTGCGGAATCGAGGAATTGCCGGCCTGCTGATCCTGGTGGTCGCGGTCCTGCTGGCCCTGATCATTCCGCGGGTGTTGGATCCTGGCGAGAACGGGAGGGCGGGCCGGGCACCGTTACCGGCGCCACCCCCGGTCGGCGCCTGCCTTACCGACGATGCGGGGGGTGGGCCGCCGACCTGGGAGCTGGGTGACTGGCGAGTGGTCGGCTGCGACAAACCACACACGGTGGAAGTGGCAAAATCCTGGGCTCTGGATGACCCCGCCCGGTTGCCGACTCCGGGTTTGACCGCCCAGAGCGCCGCTGCTGAATGCCTTCTGGCGGTCGACACCTACATCGGTGGCGGGCTCGATTTCGGGTATGGAAAGTGGTTTCAGCCATTGATCAACCCGGTCTCGCGGCTGCTCGAGGCACCGGTATCGGATCGGGTCAATGCCCGTGGTTGGACAGCGTGCGTGGCGCAATCGCCACACGACCAAACATATTCGGGCTCAGTGGGACACCTGGGCGCACCCGCTGACCGCCCTTCGGCATTCGGCCTGTGCCGGATGGCGACACTGGACATCAGTTGTTTGCAGCCACACGATGAAGAAGTATTCGGTTTGGTCTCCGGCTTCGAGCCACTTGACCTTTCCCGGCCGGCAACGGTTCTTGGACTGCTGCCGCCCAGGGCGGAGTTGGATTCACAATGCCAACAGATGTCGGCAGATCTACTGCGACGCAGTGTTTCTGATTGGGGGCCGGTGACCGGGCATTTGGAGGTTTCCAGAGACGGTGCCCAGTTCTCCAGGCCCGATGAGGCCGGGGTGCTGATTGCCGGCTACCTGAATTTTGTCGAGTGTTCGATCAGAGTGGGGACGGGTCTGACGATGTCGGATTCTCTCGTCGGTGTCGGCACCGGACCGCTGCCGTTGCAATGATGGCAGGTGCGGGCGGGTAGTACCGTGGAGGGCATGGGGCGGCCGTTCTGGGGAATATGTCTGCTGTCAGTTGCGGTCTTGCTCGCACTCGTCGTGCCACGGGTCCTTGATGCCGGCTCCGTCGGAAGTGCAAGCCGCGCACCGGATCCACCGCCACCACCAATCGGTTCCTGCCTGGCTTGGCCGGCCGAGGAAGTCATCGATTGCGCGAGCCCGCATACCCTGGAGGTGGCCGGTACCTGGTCGGCGGCGGATCCGGATCTGCCCGGTGTGAACTCCGATGGAGACTGCGGTACAACCGCGCTGAGCTACCTGGGGATGCGGCCCAAAGTGCTTGATCCCCGATGGCAAACCCCGGTGCCTTTTTTTGATGGCACGGTGAGCATCTTCGGTGGGGTCGACGGCTCCGCGGTGAGCGTCCGGGTGGTCCGCGCTCCTAAAATGCAGCGATTGGACGGTCCTGGCTGGAAGGTTTGCGCCGTTGGCCTAACCAGTCCGCCCTCGTCGGTGGTCGGGTCGATTAGGCAGCTATCGGAGAAAACCGATCGGCCGGCTATTTTCGGGCATTGCCGCAAAGTTGACGAAGCTGTCTCTACGGCCGGCGCCGGCATCCTGGCCATCGAGGCGGTTCCTTGTTCCGGGCCACACGGGGAAGAGATCTTTGGCCAGGCCTTCGCGCAGGTATACGACGACCCGGAGTTTGAGGCGGTACCGGGTACCGCACCGCTCACCGAGCTACCGACCGAAGAGACCATCCACTCGCAGTGTCAGCAGATGCTGAAGGATCTGCTGCTGGTGGACGACCCGACCTTCGCCGGTCGACTTGCCGTCCGCTCGCAATACCTGGTGGACCGGGTCGAGGTGGGAGAGCGCGGCGGGGCCGCCAATATGGGCGGCACATCTGTTTTTGCCGAATGTGCGTTGGTGACGTCGGATGGCACTGTGCTGACTGATTCATTGGTCGGGATCGGCACGAAACCGCTGCCACTTCGGTAACTTCGGCCCTACTGGAATGGCGCCGGATCACCGGCGCCGTATCGCAGTATTTGCGGTTCGCCACTGGTGCAATCCACCACTGTCGTTGGGGTGTAGCCACATTCACCCTCGACAACGGCGTCGAGAACGTGGTCCAGCTCGTCTTTGATGTCCCACCCGCTGAGCATCGGATCCTCGTGCCCGGGCAGCAACAGGGTGCTGGAAACGATGGGCGTGCCCAGTTCCAACGTCAGCGCCTGCACGATGACATGGTCCGGGATCCGAACCCCCACCGTCTTCTTTTTCGGGTTCTGCATCACCTTCGGTGTCTCATGGCTCGCCTTCATGATGAAGGTGTACGCCCCCGGAGTGGCATTCTTCAATGATCTGAACAGTGAATTGTCAAAGCTGACATAGGCGTTGAGTTGCGAGAAATCCTTGCACACCAACGTGAAATCGTGTTTGTCATCCAGCTTGCGGATGCTGCGAATCCGAGCCAGCCCTTCCTTATTGCTCAGTGAACAGCCCAGCGCATAACAGGAGTCGGTGGGATAGGCGATCAATCCACCTTCTCGGATGATGTCCGCCGCCCGGGCAATGAGCCGGGGCTGCGGATTCACCGGGTGAATGTCCAAATAGCTTGCCATGGTGTCGTTTCCGGCGTTCAGCCAGTTATTGCCGGCGCTTGGGCGTGCGGCGGGGCGGTGGCAGTGCGCCCTCGGCCCGGAGCCGATTGGCATGTTCGGCGACCGCTTCGACCAGCAGATCAATTTCCGGAAACTCCGGTTGCACGTCGACCCGAAGACCGAATTCTCTTGCGGTTTCGGCTGTTTTGGGACCGAGCACGCCAACCAGGGTGCGTGCATGCGGTTTGCCGGCGATGCCGACCAGGTTTCGCACCGTCGAAGACGAGGTGAAGAGCACCACTTCGAAGCCACCGGCCTTGATCGCCTCGCGGATCGGGGCGGGTGGCGGGGCGGCCCGAACGGTGCGGTAGGCGGTGACGTCATCAATCTCCCAGCCCCGCTCCCGCAGCCCCTCGGCCAGGGTCTCGGTGGCGATATCGGCGCGTGGCAGCAGGATTCGGTCGACCGGATCCAGAATGTCGTCGTATTCCGGGAATACCTCGAGCAGGCCGGCCGTGAAGTTTCCGTGGGTGGCAACCAACTCCGGGATGATGCCAAGCGCACGCACGGCGGCAGCGCTGGCGTCATCGGAGCAGGCGATGCTGACTCCGGAGAACGCCCGGGCGTCCAGTCCGAATTCGGTAAATTTCTCCCAGACCGCACGGACGGCGTTCACCGAGGTGAAGACCAACCACTGGTAACGACCATCGACGAGGCCCTTGATGGCACGCTCCATCTGGGCCGGCGTCCGCGGCGGTTCGACAGCGATCGTCGGCACCCGCTCCGGGGTGGCGCCATGACGGCGGAGCAATTCGAACATCTCCTCATCGCGGTCCCGGGTCTGCGGCACCAGAACTCGCCAGCCATACAGCGCGCGGGATTCCCACCAGGACAGCTTGGACCGAGAGGCCACGCCGGCACCGATGGTAACCACCAGTGGTCCTTCCAGGTCCCGGCCGAGAGCCGAGAGTGAGGCGACGGTGCCGTCAACGGTGCGCTGGGTCGGCAGGGTGGCCCGGACCGTCACCGCTGCCGGTGTTTCCGGAGCCAACCCGTGCTCCACCAGGCTGGCCGCGGTATCGGCCAAGTGCCCGGCGGAGGTCTGCAGCAGCAGCGTCCCCGGGGCGCCGGTCAGTCCGGCCCAGTTGAATCCGGACCGGACATCGACCGTGGAATGCGCCGAGCCAACCGGAATACCGGCATAGGTGGCTGCCGCCTCAGCGGTGGATACACCGGGAATGACGTCGAAGACGAGCGAGGCTTTGGACACCGTCTGGATCTCGACCACCACCGGGTCGGCTGTCAGCACATCGCCGGCCACCAGTCGCACCACATCCTGGCCGGCCCTGGCGGCAGCGATCAGAACCTTGGCAACATCGGCCGGTTCGCCGACTGCGGGACGCACCTCGGCGTTCACTGCCAGCGCAGTGATCCCTTGGCTCACATCGGGATCGGTGATCACCAAAGCGGTAGTGGTCAAAACCGCGGTGGCCTTGACGGTGAGCAAACCTGGATCGCCCGGGCCGGCGCCGATGAAGGCGATACGGCCGGATGCTTTACGTGCGCGGGTCATCGAGCGCTCCTTGTGCGAAGAGGTACTGCCGACGCGAAGCGTCGACCGAGTGAAGAACAACTGAGCCACCGGTGGCTGCCTTTCACGACGACACCGCCAACGGCGGGAGAACGTCGGGCGCCGCAGCCGGCGAGCCTGATTCCCTACTTCCGGCCTTCCGTGATTCATGGAAGGCAAGTATTTGTAATTCAATGGCCAGGTCGACCTTGCGCAGATCCACCCCATCCGGAACGACGATGAAGCCAGGTGTGAAGGCCAGAATGGATCGCACTCCGGCCGCTACCAACGCATCCGCAGCGGCCTGAGCGGCGGGTTCCGGGGTGGCGATGACGCCGATGGAAATACCTTCACGAGCACAGACCGCGGCAATGTTTTCGGCGTGCTCGACGATCATTCCGCCCACCAGAGCGCCCACCCGTCGGGGGTCGATATCGAAGAGTGCCCCGATCTCCAGTCCGCGGGAGACAAACCCGGAATAGCCGGCCAGGGCGGCGCCGAGGTTGCCCACTCCGACCAGGGCAACCCGATGCGATCGGTGGGCACCCAGTGCGCGGGCGATCTCGGCGGTAAGTAGTTCGATGTCGTAGCCGACACCGCGTATTCCGTAGGTTCCCAGGTAAGAAAGGTCCTTGCGCAAGGTTGCGGAGTTAACTCCGGCGGCGGCAGCCAGTTCCTCTGATGAGGCCGACCCAGCCGGTTTCTCGGCCATCACGGTCAGGGCTCGCAGATAGGCAGCCAGGCGTGCGACGGTCGCTTCCGGAATTTCCCGGGGGCGTGCACCGCCTCGATCACCGTCGGGCTGCTGACTCATCTGACCCACCTGACTCTGACTCACCTTCCGGGAAGGCGACCAGCACCCCCGCTGAGGTCGAAGTGGCTACTGTGTGATAGGCCACTGACCGTTCACACATTAGTCACTCGTGATGCTGAGAACAAAGTCGCCGTGAGATTGGATTCCCATAGTGTGGGAAAGGCAAACTTTGTGGCGCTCTTTCGGCCGAACAAGTCCTGTCGGCGAAAGTGTCAGGAATGGAATAACGCTTCGCGCAAACGCTTTTTGTCCACCCGGAAATAGCTGTGCATTTGCCCATCAATGAGGATCACCGGGACTTGATCACCGTATTCAGCACGTGTTTCAGGGTCGGAATCCACATCGATTTCCTGCCAACCCACGTCGCTGCCGGCCAACACTGTTTTCAGGGTCGCTTTCGCTTCGTCACACAGATGACAATTTGACCGAGTGATGAAAGTGACGATCGTCACGGCCGAACACCATCCTTTTCATTCTTGGAGTGGGCCGGTCTTGACGGCTACTGATCATCGCGCTCGGTGTCAATGGGCGCTACACCCGACGGCTCCGATATCCCCTGCTGATTTTCTGATTCCACCGGCGCGACGTCGGCCGGCTTGGATCCGAGCAGATCTTCGCCGAACAGATCCTCTCCGAAGAGATCATCATCGGTGTCGTAGGTGCTTCGACGGGATCGTTCCTGGACCCCGGGCAACCTGGAGCCGAGTTGATCCAGTTGCGACACATCTATCACCTCCGGCTCGGGTGGGAGCCGGCGCTCGACCTGGTCGCCGGCGGGATGCCCTGCCGCGGTGTCCTCGGCAACCGCGGTTTGCGCTGGGCTGGGCGAGTCGGTTTCGGCAGCCACCACAGTCAGCTTCTGCTCGACAACGGTCGGGACTTCCAGGTCCAAACCGGCTGCCGCCGCATACTTCGCACGGACCGCGTCGCGGTCCAGGCGACCCAACTCGGTTCGCGGCAGAATAGTCGTCAGGTGGTAGGTGGTCGGCCTCTTGAAAGTGGGCAGCAGGTGCGATAGGTGCTCGGTCAGATCCGCTTCGGTCGGCGTCGTGCCGTGATTGGCCACGATGATGGCCACCAAAGCCTGACCGGCCCGACCCGGCAGTCCGATCACGGCCACGTCCCGGACGTAGGGGTGGGTCAGTAGGGCGGCCTCGATCTCCCGCGGATAGACGGTGAATCCGGCGATCACCACCGTTTCCGACGCCCGGTCGATCAGATGCAGCTCACCGGCGTCGTCCAGATAGCCAACATCGGCGGTGGTGAACCAGCCTTCTGCATCCGGCCCTCCGGATCCGTCGGGCCAGTAGCCGCTGAATAGATTCTGGCCGCGGATGCTGATTCGTCCAGGTTCGTTCTGGTCATCAAAATCTGCCAGCAGGTCGTCCGAATCCAGGCCGGCGGCCGTACTGTCTGTGCCATCGGTCGCATCCGGAGCGCCTTCGATGCGAAGTTCCACGCCCGCCAGGGGCAGACCGACAGAACGTGCTTTTGCCCCACCGGTCATCAGGCTGGAGGTCACAACGGAGGCCGCTTCGGAGATCCCATAACCCTCCCAAACGGGTGACCCGGTGCGCGAGCGCATTGCGGAGAAGTCTTCCGGGTTCAGGGGCGACGCCCCCGATGTCATCAACCGGACTGTCGACATCGAACGTTCCAGGTTTTCGGCCCGCAGCAGCAGCCGGTACAGACTCGGGGCGCCGGGCACCACGGTGACGTGATGGTCGCGAATCGCGCCCAGCACCCCGTCCACGTAGGCCCGCCAGGCGCTGGTTCCGGAGACATTCGGGCCGGTCACCTCGGGTACGTCGGGAATGACTGCGGCGCCACCGACCAACGTCAGGGGCAGGAATGCGGTAACAAAACCGGCCAGGTGGAACAACGGCAGCACCAGGACCACCCGATCATCCGGGCGCAGCTGAAGGCGGGTTGTCTCACCAATCATTCGCACTGCGGCCAGGATCGCGCGATGCGACAACATCACCGCTTGGTCGGTCCGCGACGCCCGGCCCAGCAGCGCGATATCCTCGCCGCCGATCGCAGTTCGCGCAGCTGTTGCGGTGCTCTTCCACCAGGTTTGCACATCTGCGGAGGTGACCTCGCCGCCGACCTGATCGCTGATGATGAGACCGGCCTGGACCCGGCTGCCGATGCGTTCGGCGTCAGTTCGCGTCGGGTCGACCGGGACCAACACCAGACCCGCCCGGGCGCTGGCGGTCAGCGCCAGCGCGAGCGCCTCCGATGTCGGTAGTTGGATCAGCAACCGGGCACCGGGCTGCAAGCCACGCTCGATGAGGAACGCGGCGCCGGCATCGGCCGCGCGGTCGAACTCGGCCCAGGTCCGAGTTCCTTCCTTGCTGATCAATGCGGGTCGGTCGGCAAATTTTGCGGCGGCCGAACGCACCAGATCCGCAATGTTGCTGCTCGTCACATCGGCACCTTTTCCGCCGGCGTCATCCCGATATCCGCCAGACCCGTTTGGCCGGCATCGATTGCCGGTATTTGTCATGCCCTGGCACCGGCTATTGCACCGAGGCCTGCCCCTGACCATAGTGGCACGGCGGCCGCCAACATCGTCGCGGTATTCGCACTAGGCTGATCCTCCGGGGTGTGAAGCAGAACGCGTCCGGGGTATGAGGCAGAACCCAGGACACCAGCGGAACGAACGGAGACGCAGACGTGGGCTTGTGGCATTCACGACGGCAGCACAATGCGGCCGAACGGGCCGAAATTGCCGGTGCTGCTTCCGCCGAAGCTGCGGTGGCGGCCGGCGCTGCCGAACCACATATCCATGCCCCCGGAGCCGACCTCACAGCGGCAGCTTTTTTCGATGTTGACAACACCATGATGGTCGGCTCCTCGCTCTTTCACTTCGCTCGAGGTCTCGCCGCGCGCGACTTCTTCACCACTTCCGACCTTTTCCGTTTCGCCGGTCGCCAGCTGAAATTTCGGTTGTTCGGCAAGGAAAACCTGGAGGATGTTGCCGAGGCCAGAGAGGAAGCACTTTCCTTCATCGCCGGCCGGACTGTTGCCGAGATCGTCGAGATGGGCGAAGAAATCTACGACGATTTAATGGCCGAAAAGATCTACCCGGGCACCCTGGAACTCGCGCAACGGCATCTGGATGCCGGACAGCGGGTTTGGCTGGTGACCGCGACCCCGGTCGAACTGGCACAACTACTCGCCCGGCGCCTCAACCTGACCGGTGCGCTGGGTACGGTGGCCGAGAATATCGACGGGGTCTACACCGGACGACTGGTCGGCGAACTGTTGCACGGCGCCGGCAAGGCCGCAGCGGTCCGGTCCATTGCGGCTCGCGAAGGGCTGGACCTGCGGCGGTGCACCGCCTACTCGGACTCGGTGAACGACACGCCGATGTTATCGGTGGTGGGAACCGCCGTCGCGGTCAACCCGGACTCGGAATTACGCGATGTGGCCCGACAGCGTGGCTGGCAGATCAGGGACTTCCGCGGTTCCCGCAAGGCGGTCAAGTTCGGTGTGCCGTCGGTCCTTGGCGCCGGGTTGGTAGGCGGCGGGATTGCCCTGGGCTTCGCGGTTCGCCGCAAGCTCAAATAGCCGGCCTGGAGTCGCCTTTCCTCACCCTTTGACTCTTTCCCGGCGCTGCAGTGCCGGGAAACAGATGAAGTGTGAGGAAACGCGGGTGGCAGGGGTGGAACGGCGTTACCCCAAGAAGGGATGGGCGCGGCGCATCAGCAGCCGGTACAACGACTGTTGGATGGTCTCCCGCACATGATCGGTCAGGTTGAAGATCACCATCGGGTCTTCGGCGGCAGCCGCACCGTAGAGTTCGGTCGGAATCGGTTCGCCGAACTCGATGAACCACTTGCTGGGCAACGGGATTGCACCCAACGGCCCGAGCAGCGGGAAAGTCGGCGTCACCGGGAAATATGGCAGCCCAAGGGCTCGGGCGAGCGGCGCGATGTTGGCCAACATCGGGTAGATCTCCTCGGCGCCCACGATGGACACCGGGATGATCGGCGCCCCGGTCCGAACAGCGGCAGAAACAAAACCACCGCGACCAAATCGCTGCAGCTTGTACCGCTGGCTGAACGGCTTGCCCACTCCTTTGAAGCCCTCCGGAAAAACAGCGACCAGTTCATCTGCCGAGAGCAACCGCTCGGCATCCGGGTTGCAGGCCAGGGTGTTTCCTGTTTTACGGGCCAGCGGACCGAGCAGCGGGGTGTCGAAAACCAGATCGGCGGCGAGCATTCTGAGCGCCCGTTTTTTGGGGTGATGATCGGCGATGGCCAGTGCCGTCATTACGCCGTCCACAGCGATGGTGCCGGAGTGATTGGCCACCAGCAGCGCGCCGGAAGTTTCTGGAACATTCTCCATCCCAACGGTTTCCACTCTGAACCAGTGGTCATACAGCAACCGCAGCGGTGGCAGCACGACGCTGCGGGTGAAGTCTTCGTCATAGCCGAAGTCATCGACCGCGTACTCGCCGGTCATCCGCCGGCGCAGGAACGCCAGGCCGCCGGCCAAGCTGCCTTTCCAACCGGCCTCCACACTTTCCGGCGAAGATCCGCCGGCCGATTCCGGCTGCACGGGCTTACCAATGGTCACGGTTTGCGCCTCCGGGTTGCGCTAGCACTCTTGCTGCCACCTTTGCTGCCGCCGTTTGCACCCCCGACGCCACCGCCGTCGATGCCGATCAACGTCGGACGGGGATGGCTCAGCGGCGAGGATCTCGTCACGACGGGGGCCGCATCGGCCAGCGCCTGCGCGCCGAGAGCAGCTGCCGCCGTCACCTCGGCATCCCGGATCTGTTCGCGGGAAATGGCGGGCACCAGGGTGGCGGCGAAGTCGTCGAAGGCCGCGGCCGTCGTGAAGCGGGGAACGAATTTGGTCTCTTCGCGAAGTTTTGTCGTGTCGACCACACGGCCGGCAACCAACAGCCGCAACTGCTCCGGCGAGAAGCGGCCGATCCGCAGCGCCCGCATCGTCAGGCCGACGCGATTCAGCGCCCCCATCGGGATCGGCAGCGGGATCCGCCCGGCGCGATGGATCGCCTGGGACAACATCAGAACGCCGTCACCGGCGACATTGACGGTGCCGGCAAAATCACCCAGCACCAGATGCTGGATAACCCCGACGGCATCGGTCTCGTGTACCAGTTGAAGCCGGGAGTCATGCCCCAAAGCCGTTGGCACTAACGGGGAAAGGGAAAAATATCGAGTCAGTGGGGTCTGCACGGTCGGGCCGATGATTTCGGCCAAGCGCGGTACCGCGACGCGGACATCGGGCCGCCGACGAGCAAACCCGCGGATGTATCCCTCGATATCGATGGCATCCCGGGCCGGGCCCTTCGACGGAACCGAGCGAGGCTCCGTTGCTTCGGTGAAGATTGCCGGGTCCCGAGAGCTGGCCCCGTAGACGGCGGTCGTGGACCGCACGATCAAGTGTTTGACGCTCGCGCTTCGCTGGCAGGCGGCGAGCAGTTGCATCGTGCCGAGCACGTTCATTTCCTTGGCAAGGGTGCGAGCCTGCGAGGATGCCGGAGTCGCCGAAGCCGAAGCGTGGACCACTGTGTCCACACCGGCCGCCTCGATGATGCGGGCAATCAGCGGATTTCGGATGTCTGCACGGGCAAACTCAGCCCGACCCATCCTGGCCCGAGCGCCAGGTTCGGGGAGCGTGGCGTCGACACCGATCACGCGTTCGACATCGGGGTGCTGGGCCAGTCGACCGGCCAGCTCAGAGCCGATATACCGGGTCACCCCGGTGATCAGAACTACCCGACCTGCCATGAGCCACCCCGTCCCAGAGTCCGCGAACCCGTGTCGGTCGAACAATCAGCTGCTGAACTTCCACCTGCCACAAACACACCGGCCGCCGCGTATTGCGGCGGCCGCGTGAACTACAGGTAAGGCGGAGTGAACTTACTTGCCGGCCTTACGACGGGCGACACGGGTCTTGCGAAGCAGCTTGCGGTGCTTCTTCTTGGCCATCCGCTTGCGGCGCTTCTTGATAACAGAACCCATGAAATAACCTCTTGACTTGCGAGTGGACAGCGAACAATGGAATCCGGCCAACGGCCGGACCGTCCTATATTAGCCGCTCTGCAGGGTTGCGATCACCTTGCGCTGTTCACCGGCCATTCAGCCGATGGGTCCGGCGAGCAATAACGTCAGCCGACATCGTTGAACGCCCGTCTGAGGTAGTCGTTGACGGCGCGCTCGGAAACCCGGAAGGACCGGCCCACTCGGACGGCAGGCAGCTCTTCGGAGTGAACCAAGCGATAAACGGTCATGCGAGAGACGCGCATCAGCGCGGCGACCTCGGCGACGGTCAGAAATCTGATCTCCGCCAAGGCAGGGTCGTTAGGCCGTTGAGCCATGTGAGTACCGCTTTCTACAACGCAACGCGGCCATCGGCTTCCCCACCCATGGACACTCGCGCGAGCGTGTTGGTTGAACTCTAGCGGTACCAGTGGGACGAAAGCGATGTTAAGTGAGCATTAATGCCGATGGTCTGCACACAGTTGATCATTTGTCACGCTCCGTGCATGGTGTGTCGGAGTAGTGACATTACTGATGCGCTTTCCCCAGCTCGACCGACCGCAGCGCCGCCGCCTCAATGGCCGCCAGCAGCGCCGCCCGGACGCCATGAACTTCCAACTCCCGAATAGCGGCAATGGTGGTGCCACCCGGTGAAGTGACAGCCTCTCGCAGCAGCACCGGATGTTCCCCCGATTCACGGAGCATCTTGGCCGACCCGACTGCAGATTGGATGATCAGCTCGGTGGCCACGGCGCGGGGTAGTCCGAGCAAAATCCCGGCATCGATCATTGCCTCGACCAGAAAGAAGAAATACGCCGGACCCGAACCAGAGAGGGCGGTAACCGCGTCCTGCTGTGATTCCGGCACCCGGACGACTTTGCCGACAGTGGCGAGCAGGTCCTCCACCAGTTGCAGGTGCTCCTGGGTGGCATGGGTACCCG
Source organism: Mycobacteriales bacterium (assembly GCA_038234115.1). Classification (GTDB taxonomy): domain Bacteria; phylum Actinomycetota; class Actinomycetes; order Mycobacteriales; family Nakamurellaceae; genus Nakamurella. Next base: position 164 of record JBBSUU010000019.1, on the reverse strand, counting down.
GTGAAATGGCCGACATCGCCTCCCCGACCAGCATCGGGGTATTCGGCATTACCCGGATGACCGGGGTGCCGGTAGGCAGATTCCGTTCGTACAGTGCGGTGGGAAGGCCGGCGCACAGCGAAACCACCAGCGCACCGGGGGTGATGGCGGCGGCGAGATCATCG
>JBBSUU010000018.1:0-15135 GCA_038234115.1 Mycobacteriales bacterium | reverse complement strand
CAACAGGGTGGGCAGCAGTTGGCCTACCTCCACATCTTCAAAATATGTCTGAGGCATCGGCTTTGCCGTCGTTGGTGTCATTGCACTCATTCCTCGCTGGTTCGGTGATCTCGGATGACTGATCAGGGTCGGGCGATCATCGAGGTGGTGGATACGGCAACTTGCTGCTCACGTTGGTTCGTGTATTCGGTTTTCCAGGTCACCAACACAAATCGGCCCGACCTGCCCGTCTTTTCGACGATCGAGTCGATGGTCCGACTGCGGGTGATGACATCGCCGCCGTACACGGGCTCGAAGAAGGTCCAATCCTCACCACCGGCCATCCGTCGGGGGGCGAGCGGAAACGCCAGATTGCCGGTTCCGGTGCCCGAAGTCCCATCAGAGCGCAAGCTCTCCAGGTCCACCACTCCCAATGCCACATGCTGGATGAACATCGGTGGGGCGATGACGTCGAGATAGCCACAGCTACGCGCATGGTCAGCATCGAAATACAGCGGGTTGCGATCCTTCACCGAGGCCGCCCAGCGCTGAAATTCCTTTACTTCAACAACAGCGGTGCTCTCGGCAACAACGCAGCCAACGCGCTCGGCAACATCGGCCGGTATCAATGACACTTCTTTATCCATCAGATTTCCTTTCACAAAATTCGGTTGGGGCGCTCTTGCATGCCCTTCCATCACGCCAACTGAACGTCGGTCACCAAACCACGTTGCTGGAGTTCTTCGTACTTCTGGCGTGAATAACCCAACAACGTCAGGTAGACGTACTCGTTGTCCTCGCCGAAGCCCGGCAACGGTCGACCGAAGTCGGTATCAAATCCCAGCGCTCGCCAAGGATGCCCAGGGAACCGGTAGGTCCCCAGTGACGAATGGGTCCGCTGCTGAAACCACTTACGCTCGGCTAGATGTGGGTCGTCGAGCAGTTCCATCTCGTTCATTACCTTGGCAGCCGGAACACCGGCAGCCTGACACGCTCTCGCCGCATCGGCCGCACTCGCGGTAACGGTCCAATCGGCCACGGCCTGCAATAACCGCGCAGCGTTTGCCGTTCGAGCAACTTGACCGATACCCAACTGCAAAAGTTCCGGATGGCCGATCAGCTCCACCATGGCGCGCCAATCCTGGTCGTGGCGAACAGATACCGCCACCCACTGGTCAGTACCCAGAGCGGGGAAAACATCCTGCAAACTGTGCGGATCAGCATTACCCAGGATCTGCGGGTTGCGCCCGTTCATCTGGTGATCAAGAACGAATTCGCCGATCTCCTGCATGACATTTTCCGCCTGGGCGAACTCCAGTAGTCCGCCAACCCCGGTCCGGTCCCGATCCCGCAGCGCTGCAGTGACGGCAAAGGCAAGGCCGGCGGGGGCCGCCTCATCCATATGATAATTTTCCCCAGCCGAGTCCGGGGTGCAGCCCTGATAGCCATCCATCGCGGCGATACCGACCAGGGCATTGAAATTTGGCCCATAGCCGAGGTAGTCACTCATCGGGCCGGTCATCCCCATTGGCGGCATCCTGGCCACGATAAGTCGGGGGTTGAGCGCCAAAAGCTCCTCATGACCAAGACCCAATTTTTCCAAGGTGCCGTTGGAATTGTTCTCCACCAACACATCACTGATCTTGACGAGCTCCAGCGCAGCTTCGCGCCCTTCGGGTGTTTCAAGATTCATACAGGCTGAAAGTTTGTTGCGAGCGTGCCAAGCGAAGAGCGCCGTTCGGTCGTACGGCCGCTCGCCGGGATCCTTATCCGGGTAGGTGCCGCCGTGGTAGCCGGTCTGCCGGATACTCTCCAACGTCACCTTGGCCGAAACCTGGCGACTCATCCGGTTATTACCCTCGAGTCGGATCACTTCCGCACCCAGATCTCCCAGCAATGCCGTCCCACCCGGGCCGGACCAGACCACTGTCAGGTCAATGACCCGCACCCCGGCAAGTGGTTTGGTCTGCGGCGCGGTCTTCGCCACCACCGCGGGAACCGGCCGGGCCAGTGGAACTGCCAGTTCGGCGCGAATCACATCGCTGTCCTCGTCCAACAGGGGCGCCGTTCGTCGCAGGGCAAAACCGTTCTTCATCCGCCATGGTGCGCCCAGATACTCCAGTTCACCGGCCACCGGATGATCAGCGATGACGAAGTCATTTCGCCCCCGAAAGTGTTCGTGGGCTCGGAGTTCGGAAATCTCCAATAATGCAGTCAACGGTATTCGAGCATTTTCTCCCAACTCCATAATCTCGATTTTCGGCCGAACAGAGCACCACGCAGCAACATGCTCGGTGAAGGCATCCCAGTCCGCACCGAGGTTGATACGGTCCAAATACTTGTCCAGAAAGGTCTGATCGGCGTCGGCGATCAGATGCACCAACCGATTCCAAAAATTCTTGGTGGTGACATACAACATCACATAGCCATCGCTGGCCTTGAACGGACCGGTGAAGGTCGTCCCACTGCGGTGTGCGCTACGAACTCCGCGCGGTGCGATCATTCCGGAGAATGCTGCTGACATCAGATACGAAGCTCGACGATCCGCTCCGGCCAGTAGTACTTCCTGGCCGGAAATATCGATCACGCTGCCCTGTCCGGTCTTCGCTGCCAGCAGCGCTGCCGCGGCCGTAGCCTGGGCAGCGCTGCGGCCAATGGTGTAATGCTCCAACAGACCGGGTTTACGCAGCGGCGCGCCGCCCACACCGCCGGTGGCATTCATCGGGCCACCCATGGCCTGCAGGATCAACCCGGTGGCCTCGTAGTCCCGATATGGTCCGCTCTGGCCAAAGGCACTGATTCGAGTGATGACCAATGCGGGATTGGCTGCCCTAAGGACATCCGGACCAATCCTCAGCTTTTCCATCTGACCCGGCCGAAATGATTCGATCAGCACATCCGAGCGGCGCACCAACTCCAATAGCATCTGGTGATCAGCCGGGCTTCGCAGATCCAGCGCGATCGAACGCTTATTGGTGTTCAGGTGCAAAAACAGCGCGCTGTTCTCCAGGTCCGGACGATCCTTCGGAAACGGACCCCACCGGCGGGTAAGGCTGCCGACATCGGGTTTTTCGACTTTGGTGACCTGCGCGCCGAAATCGGCGAATAGTTTGCTCGCGTATTCGCCGGCAACCCAGCGGGACAGGTCGAGAACTCGCAAACCACTCAAGGCCTGTGAGGTACTCGCCAGCAGAGCCGGGCGGGTGCTCATGCGGTCAATCCCAGTGCTTGCTGCAACCAGGTAGCGGCGATATCGGCTGTCCCGCCTTGAACTTCGGTCATTTTTGCCCGCTCTGACCACAGATGCAGATCGGTCTCCAAGACGTAACCCATCCCGCCCTGGAGCTGGTGCGCATCCAAGGTGGCCATCTTGTAGGCCTGGCTACAGTGCATCTTTGCGATCGCAACCTCCCGGTCGGCAAGTCTGTTCAGGCCTAGTTTGTAGACGGCTTGGGCTGCGGCCAGCCGGGCGCCGTCCAGGCCGATCCGGATATTGGCGATCAAGTGTTGGGCTGCTTGGAAACTCGCGATCGAACGATTGAATTGTGTTCGGTTCTTGATGTAGGCCACTGTTTGCTCAAGGACAACTTCGGTTCCACCGACCATCTCCATACATTGCAGGGCCAATGCCGTTTGAGCCAGCCATCGGACATCAGCGGTCACCAAACCGGTTCCATCGGGTCCGGCCACCGTGTCTGCGGCAGCGACCGGGTAGTTGCTCAGATCAACCAGGCAGCGCCGCTCGCCAGAAATGGTGGTAGCGGCGGTACTTGACCAGCCGGATCCGCCCGGGCGGATCAGAAAGCCCAGTAGCCGGCTTGGCTCGCTGCCGTCCTGGGAGCGGGCCATCACCAAAAGCAGGTCGAGGTCATCTGCCTGGGGCACAAATGCCAAGCGACCCTGCAGCTCCCAGCCATCAGTATGCCTCGTCGCCACCACTGTCGGCTCGATGTCGTTGGAGTCAGCCGGATTCGAGCACACCACGGCGGCCTTCAGTTCGCCGGCGACCAGCGAGCGCAGATGACGTTGCACCTGCTCGGCGGAACCAATTTTGTTCAGTGCCACCCCAAATAGCACGGTGCTGTACACCAACGTCGGGCACAACACCCGACCTGCCTGCCGGAAGAACAGGCCGAGCTCATATATCCCTGCTTCCTGGCCACCCACGGCATCGGGCAAGGTCAGGCCAAGAAGTCCGTTGGCGGCCAACGCATCCCAGAGCGCTGCCGGGTAGCCGGCGGCGCTCGGGTCCTTCATCTGTCGGACAAGCGAAGTCGGGCAATTGAGGGTAAAAAATCCACTGAGCATCTGCTGGAACTGGATTTGTTCTGGAGTTTCGATTAGTTTCATGACTTCTTTTTCTCCAACGACCGGTAGCTTGGCATGTGGTGACCGCGCTGCGCAATCACATCGCGCAACACCTCATTTGTTCCAGCGCCGAAACGCAGCAGTGGCGCTGCGCGGTAGAGCTTTTCGAAAGCGCCGCTGGCCGGAGCCAGCCCCGAACCCGCACCCAGGACCCCGTAGATCCCAAATATTTGGGTACCGACATCGGCGATCCGTTGGCGCAGTTCGCTGGAGAACACTTTCTCCACACTCACTTCAACGCTGGGGATGGTGCCGTCTTCCAACAGCGAGGAGGCATGTTTGCCCATCAGCGCGGCAATCTCGACATCGGCATCCAACTGGGCAATTTTGCGGCGCACATCCGGGCTGTCCAACGGCCGTAGACCATCGGCCAGGACAACTGCGGCCAGGTCGATGAGATCGTCCACCGCCCTGCGCAAATCGCCCACGTTGGTCAGCGCGCCACGCTCCAGGTCAAGTGCGCCGGTGATGTAGCGCCATCCCTGATTCATCTCGCCGATCAGGTTGCCCACCGGTACCCGAACGTCGGTAAAGAATGCTTCGTTCGTACGAAATCCCGACCATGCGATGATCGGCCGGATCTCAATCCCAGGGGCATCGATGGGCACCATGATCACCGAGATCCCATGGTGTTGCGGTGTGTTCTGGTCTGTTCGCACACACAGCCATTCATGGGTCGCACGTTGGGCCATACTGTTCCAAATTTTCGATCCATTGATAACCCACTCGTCGCCGTGCAGGTCAGCGCGGGTGCGCAGGGAGGCCAGATCGGTCCCGGCATTGGGCTCCGAATAGCCGACCGCGCAAATCAGTTCACCTCGCGCAATCGGGGGCAAAAATTCGGCTTTGTTGGCCGCGGTTCCGTTGCGAATGATCATCGGCGCCACCGAGGTCACCGTCAGATCTGGTCCTGGTACGCCCCAGTACTCAAACTCGGTCACCAACATGTGCTGATGGATCGCCCCGAGATCCAGGCCACCGAATTCGAGCGGCCAGTTCAATCCGAACCAACCCTTCTGGCCGATCTTGCGGCGAAACGCCGCTACTTCACCGCCAGCGAGATCGTAGTGGTAGACCGCGATTTCCTCCCGTAGCGCGTCAGTGACGTTTTTGGCGAGAAACTCTCGTATCTCCGCTTGCCAAGCCAGTTGGTCGGAAGTGAATTCAAAATCCATTTATACAGCCCTTGATCTGTCATACATCAGGAAGTAGACCGTCCATTTTCTCCGATCAGGCAAAGGCTCCACCGTCAGCCCTTAACACCGAACCGTTGACGAAGGAAGCTTCTGGGCCGGCGAGAAAGCCTATTAGGGAGGCGATCTCTGCTGGATCAGCCTTCCGCCCGTCGAGGCTGGTAGATCGTTTTCGAAGGTCCTCGTTGTAGCGAAAGTCTGGTGCCCGCATACCAGCGGCCAGTGCCGTCTCAACGGCTCCGGGGCAGATCACGTTGATCCGAACACCCTGGGGACCATGCTCGATTGCCAGCGATTTCATCATTGTGACGAGCCCGCCCTTTGAGGCCGAGTAGACGGCGCTGTAGGGCCAGCCTTGAATTCCGGCGATCGAGGAAATCGCTACCACGCAACCTCTGGACGCCACCAGCGCGGGCAACGCTGCTTGGGTCAATAAGAACGGTGCTCTGAGGTTGATGTCAATGACGCGATCCCATTCCTGCAGGCTCACCGATGCGGTGGGGCCGTATTGACCAATTCCAGCGACAAGTACCAGAACATCGATTTTGCTCCAACGCTGCAGACAGGCGTGCACAATTCGTTGTCCGGCGGCTGGATCCACCAGATCCTCGGCCAGCGCGACCACCGCACCGGGTTTTCCACGCCGAGATTCTTCGAACGCACGCAGTGCTGGTGCATCCCGATCAACAGCCAAAACCACATTGCCGCCGTCGGCAAATCGTTCCGCGCTGGCGCGCCCGATACCCGAGCCGGCGCCCGTGACAATGACAACTCGTGGCTCAGTCATTCAGTACCCCATTCAGATGGCGGTAGCAGGCGGTGTTGGCTTCTTTGGCGGTGTCGAGGATGTGTGGCAGCGTGAAGAATCCGTGGAACATGCCCGGGTATTCGACGTAGGTCACTTCCGTTCCGGCCCGTTCCAGACGCTGCGCATAGGCCCGGTCCTCGCTCAGGAGTGGGCAATGCTCAGCGGCGATGATGTAGGCCGGCGGTAAACCGCTCAGATCGGCGCTCTGCAACGGACTGGCCAACGGGTCATTGCCATCTTGGCCGCCGAGATATTGACTCCAGTACCACTTCAGATGGTCGGCGGTGACGGCATATCCGAGTGCATTGTCGCGATAGGAATCGGAGTCACAGTGGGCATCGGTCATGGGATAGATGAGTACCTGGTAAGCCAGTGCCGGGCCACCCTTGTCCCGAGCGGTCAGTGCGACGACCGCTGCCAAGTTGCCGCCCGCACTGTCGCCGGCGACGACCAACCTGGCGGTATCCATACCCAACTCGGCAGCATGTGCAGCCACCCAGCAGGTCGCCGCGTAAGCGTCCTGAGCCGCAGCCGGGAATCGATGTTCTGGTGCCATCCGGTAATCAACGGAAACCACGGTGGCGTTGAGTTCGGCGGCAAGTTCGCGACAAAGAGCATCGTGGGTGTCAAGGCTGCAGATGACAAAACCACCGCCGTGAAAAAAGACCACCCCGACTCCGGGCTCAGAAGAGTCGCTGCTCTGGTACACCCGCACCCGGATGTCGCCGGCAACCCCGGGAATGAACTGCTCGGTCACCCGAAATACTTCCCGCCCAGGAAGCGGCGTTGCAGGATTCGCGGCCAGTATTGCTCGCGCCACCGCGGCGTCGTGTACCTCGGTGCCCAGTTTGGGAAACCTGAGGTTGATCGCCTCAACCAGTTTCGCTGCCTGCGGGTGCAACGTCATGAGCTCTCCTGATGTCTTTTGGTCTGCGGATGGGTTGGCGGCGCCTGCTGTCCAACCGGTAATGGCGTTAGCGTTTGATCGGAATCAGCTTTGACATGTCAATGTGAATCAACGTGGGACCCCGGGTTGCCAGTGATGTGGTGAAGGCGGTGTTGAAGCCTGCCGGATCGGACACCGCATGGGCAGATACCCCGAAAGCCTTAGCCAGCAGAAAAAAGTTTGGTGTCGACAGGTCCGAAAGAATCGGCTTTTCCTGTCCGGTGTGACGCTGGATATTTTTGAGCATGCCATAGCCCTTGTCATCAAAGAGGCAGATGATCACCGGCAGTTGGTGCTGAACTGCAGTAGCCAGTTCGCCCACGCTGAGCATAAATCCGCCATCGCCTTGTAACAGGACGCTGTGCTGCCCGCTGGCAAAAGCTGCGCCGATGGCCAGTGGCAAGCCTGGCCCGATGCCCGCGGCCGCGCAGCGGATGCTGGTACGTGGTCGCTCGATCGGCAAAAGGCGATCGCCCCATGCGTAGGCAGGAACCGTGGCGTCGCAGACCAGAACTGTTTCGGCAGCTGAATTGTCGGCAATAGTTTGGCAGATCTGTAAGTGATCAGCACCTACTTCGGCCCGAAACCCAAGCTTCGCCGCACTCATCGCCTCCAGACCCGCTCGTAGGTGGGTGGCTCGCTGAATCAACTGGGCGGGCGTTGGCGCTTCCATGGCCGTGTCGAGCGCCTGCAGAGCCTTTCCGGCGTCAGCAATAACTCGCACCGAAGGCTGATAGCTGCGGCCGATTACAGACGGGTCAATATCAATGTGGATGAGGTTCGCCGGTATCGGCAGCGTCCACTCTCCCGTCGCGTACATCTGAAAGCGAGTACCGACGGCCAGCATGACGTCGCAGCCCGAGATGAACTCGCGCATCGGGACAGCTGCGGCAAAAGCGCCCAGGCACAGCGGGTCGTTTTCCGAAATTGCACCGCGACCCTCCCGGCTGGTCACTACCGGAATCTGGAGTCGGCGGGCAAGCTCGAGCAGTGCTTTCGCGCCACCGGATCGGATCACCCCGCCACCGGCCCAGATCACCGGTCGCAGAGCCGCGGTCAGAACCTTCGCCGCGGCGGCGATCTGGGTATGGTTGACGATCGTTGAAGGCAACTCCTGGTGCGCCCGCTCACAGATCAGGTCAGCGTCAACTGCCACCGCGGCATCCTGCAGATCAATAGGTATTTCCAAGGCCACCGGGCGCGGGCGGCCGGTCACCGCCCGCCGAGCCAAACGGATTACAGCATCTGCGATCTCATCAACGCCAAGGATGCTGACGGTTTCGGTGGTCACGGTCTGCAACATGGCCCGCTGGTTATCCGCCTCATGAACGTAGGCCCGCCCTCGCCCTTGGAAGGCGGTATCAATCTGGCTGGTTATGAGAAGGACCGGCGAGGAGGCGAAATGCGCCTCATACATGCCACCCATGGTGTTTGCGGTCCCTGGACCACCGCTGACAATTGCCACCCCCAGAGCGCCGCTGGTGCGGGCGTACCCATCTGCCGAGTGGACGGCGCCCTGCTCGTGGCGGCAGCCAACAACCGTTATCAGTCCTCGCTGTTCAATTTCGCGCAGGATCGAAAGATTGTGCGCGCTGGGCACTGTGAATACTGTTGTTACGCCCAGTGCTTCCAAGGCGAGCGCCACCGCGGTCGCCCCAGTGGCCATCATGAAATCTCAAATCCCGCGTAGTTGTCGGCAGCAACATCGGCGCACTTCTGGTTGTAAACATTCATGCCACCGGTATAGGGCATGAACATTCTGGGCTTGCCGGGAATATTTGCTCCCATGTACCAGGAATTGGCCTTGGGGAACAACGTTTTGGATGCTGCCTCATTAACATGGTCCACCCAGAGTTGCTGATCCTCAGGCTTGGCCTCGATCCGGGTGGCGCCCTGCTCCCGGAGGTGGGCGAGTAGCTCGGCAAACCACTGCGCATGCTGTTCGCCGGCCATCACGCCATTCACCATCACCGATGGGCTTCCGGGGCCGGTAGCGATCAGCAGGTTGGGGAATCCATTGACCGCAACCCCGAGGTAAGTTCGCGGGCCGGCCGACCAGGCCTGCTTAAGACTCACCCCGCCGGCTCCGACAATTCCCAGTCTGGTCAGCGAACCGGTCATGGCGTCATAACCGGTCGCGAAGACCACCGCGTCGAGAGCAAACTCTTGCGTTTGAGTCCGAATACCGTTGGCTCCAAAACCGGTGATGGGATCGGCATTGACGTCTACCAGATCCACATTGGGCCGATTGAAGGTATCGAAATATTCGGTGTCGACACAGATTCGCTTGGCCCCGATGGGATGGCCCTTAGGTGTCAACTTCTCGGCGGTAACCGGGTCGGTGACGATCTCCTGAATCTTGGATCGCACAAAATCTGCGACTAACGCATTTGAGTCATCGTTGAACAGGATATCGTTGTAGGCGGCCATGAAAGCCGTCCCACCGGCCTGCCAACGACTCTCCAGCTCTGCTGACCGTTCTGCATCGGCGGCCTCCAAGACAGACTTTCCGGTGCCCGGATGAATCGCACCGGCAAAGCTGAGACGCTGTAGCTGCCGAATCTCGCCGTAGCGAGACTTGGTTTGTGCCTGCTCGTCATCACTGAGCGGCGCATTGCGGGCCGGCACACTGAAATTTGCGGTTCGCTGGAAGACCACAACTTGTTCAGCAGATTGAGCCATCTTGGGAATGATCTGGATTCCCGAGGAGCCGGTACCGATCACCCCGACCCGTTTGCCGGTGAAGTCGACGGGCTCATGGGGCCATTCGCCGGTATGAAGAATCTGCCCACTGAACTCCGACTGACCGGGCCATTGCGGAATTCTCGATGTCGACAAGGCCCCCACAGCAGCGATCAGAAAGCGAGTCACGACCAGCCGACCGTTGTCCAACGTCACCGTCCAGGTGCAGGCTTGGTCGTCAAAAACCGCCGATACCACCCGGGTGCCAAATGTTGAGTGTGAGCGTAGTTCAAAACGGTCCATCACATGGTTTGCATAGGCCAGGATCTCGGGTTGGCCGGCATACTTTTCGGTCCACTGCCATTCCTGCTGCAGCGGTTCGGAAAACGAATAGGAATAGGACAAGCTCGGTACGTCGCATCGGGCGCCCGGGTAGCGGTTCCAGTACCAGCATCCCCCGGGACCGTCAGCAGCTTCGAAGGCGTGCACGTCAAAGCCCTGCTCGCGCAGGCAATGTAGGGCATACATGCCGGCAAATCCGAGTCCGACAATGACCACCTCGTGGTCCAGCGGTGCCGGGCGGACGTTATCCGGCGCCGGAGCTGCCCGGATCGATGAAGTTGCGTTCATTGGATTCCCTTCAAGAAAGGCTATCGGGTTCGCCTGGCCGCTAGGCTCATTCGGTGCCCCGTGAGAAAAGCGATGAGACTGAAACTGGTGCTGAATCGGCACTGCCGGCGACGACATATGCAGTGCTGGGCTTGCTGTCCTTCGGTGAAGAGCTGTCGGGGTATGACCTGAAGAAGTGGGCCGATTGGACGATCCGATTCTTCTACTGGAGCCCGTCTTTTTCGCAGATCTATAGCCAGCTCAGACGTTTGGAGACACTGGGCTATGTTTCCTCGCGGCTTGCACAGAGCAGTTCCGTGCGTGAGCGCCGGTTGTACGCGATCACCAATGAGGGTATTTCGGTGATGCGGGACTGGGCCGACACTGCACCGCTTGGCTCGTCCGTACTTAAACATGCTCTGGTCCTGCGGGTCTGGCTGGGCCACCTAACTGATCCGCAGCGGCTGGAGTTCCTGCTGATCCAGCATCGAGATCAGGTCCTGGAGATGGCGCAGCGAGCAAAAACCCATGGCGAAGGCGCGGTGCGAGGCGACTGGGCATATCCAGAGATTGCGCTGAGGTGGTCCCAGCGATACTACGAGTCCGAGGCGGTCCTGGCCGAAGGCATGCTCGCGGATTTGCAGGAGCTGAAACGCGACGGCATCGGCCAGACCGGAAAGTTCGACGCACCCGCCGCCCCCTGAGGCACATCCGCTTCCTCCTCGCCGAAAAAACTATTCCTATTAGGTATTCATCTCATTACAATCTAGCGCTTGCTTGGTGTCAAGAGGTGCGGTGAGTTTTCGTCAGGACGTGCTCAGATTGGCGAGGGAGGCCAAAAGTGGTACGTCTTGAGTGCGCCGGCAGCTATTTTGGCAGTAACAGTTGAACAGCCTGGGAAACCGTTGCCATCAAATCGCTGTCACTTTCTCGCCCGTTGGCCCAGAACAACAGTTCACCGAACCACACCCGGGACAAGATCTTGATCATCACCAGCTCCGCGTCGGTGCCGGCCACCACCTCACCATGGATCGCCCACAAAATGGATTCTCTGGTGGTGTTGCTGATCAGGACTTGATCAGCATCGGGTTCCCCGGTCACCAGAACCCAGGAACGCAAGATGGCCGCCGAGAGCCTGGGGGTGCGCAGCATCGACCGCGTGGCCCGGTGTAACACTTCGGTCACGCGCTGCGCCGGTGTGTCGCCGGCGGGACGGTTCTTGCGTAACCGCTGCTGCAAGCGTTGAAGGCTATCGGCCATCACGGCCAGGAGCAGATGGTCCTTGGATTGGAAGTGCCGGTACAGGGTGCCAAGGGAAACCTCAGCCATTTCGGCGACCTCCCGCATGCCGACTGCTTCATAGCCGCCGGCGGAGGCAAGCTGCACGGCCGCCTGCAGCATCCGTGCACGTCGCGCTCGCTGTCCGGCGGTCAGGGTTCCTACGCCCGCGGTTACCGTCATCACGCCCCTTCCCTCCCGAATTCGAAGCCGATTTTCCGACACTTACTTGACGACATCGCTGCACCAGTATTTCCCACTGCTCGCCCCGATCTAGCCGCGAGGCAGCCCCAGAACACGTTCGGCAAGGAGATTCAGCAGGATCTGGGTGGTGCCGCCGGCGATACTCAGCGCCCGGCTGGAGAAGAAGGTCCGGATGGGTTCGCAATTTTCGCCCTCGTCGATAGCCCCGCGCGGCCCTTGGATCTGGACCGCCAGCTCGCGATCATCTTGACTGAGCCGAACGCCCAACAGCTTACTCACCGTTGGCAGCGCCGCGCTGTTCAGACCGGCCAAACTCGTCAGCGTCATCCGCCGATCATTGGCCGCCTTGGCAAATGCTCGAGACAGCAATGCCCCGAGCGCAACACCCCACTTCTTCGCCAGATCCGGGTCACCGCCGAGAGAATCGATCAGGGATACCAATGACGGTGTCAGCACCGTCCGATCCCCCATCGCAATCCGCTCGGAGGCCAATGCCGAAGTCGCCACTCGCCAGCCATTGTTGACCTGCCCAACAACAGCGTCGTCCGGAACGTAGACGTCGGTCAGAAACACCTCGTTGAAGAGTGCATGGCCGGTCATCTCCCGCAGCGGCCGAATGTCGATACCGGGCGCTGCCATGTCGATGAGGAAAGCAGTGATGCCCCGGTGTTTCGGTGCTTCCGGATCGGTCCTGGCCAGACAGAATCCCCAGTCTGCGCCCACCGCCTCAGAGGTCCAGACCTTCTGACCGTTCAATTGCCAACCGCCGGCGACCCGGACGGCTCGCATCCGCAAACTCGCCAGATCCGAACCGGCCTCCGGTTCGCTGAAGAGTTGACACCATTTGATATCGCCACGCAGGGTTGGTGGCACAAACTTCTCGCGTTGCTCATCGGTCCCGTGATCGACTACCGCCCGCACCAACCACCCACCGATTACCAGGTCAGGAACCTGGACGCCGACTGCGACAAGTTCGGAGTTGATGGCAAGTGCTTGGGCCAGATCCGCGCCAAGACCGTATGGCCTGGGCCAGCTGGGAACCAGATAGCCGCCGGTCACCAAAGCTGCCCGCTGCTCGTTTTCAGGTAAAGCGATGAGCGTCTTGGCAAATTCCCGCACGGCGGTCCGAACTTCAACTTCGGTGCCTTCACCAAACTGCTGCAGAATTCGGCGGCTGCCGGCGAGCACGAGGGAAGTCACGCTGGAGCTATAGGTATCGCTGGCACCAAGGATCAATCGCACCGTCATCGCCCGCCGCAAGTACAAATGTGCGTCATGTTCCCAGGTGTAGCCGATCCCGCCAAGGAGCTGAATGCAACTCTTGGCGGTGCTGACCGCGCCGTCAATTGCCAGGGAGCCGGCAGCGGCTGCGGTGAGGCGCAGTTGCTCCTCATCGTCGGCGCAGCTGACGCCATCCCAGGTGGCAGCAGCAATCGTTTCGACAGTGACTGCCATCTCCGCGCAAATGTGCTTCACCGCCTGGAACGAGCCGATGAGCTGTCCGAACTGCCGACGCACCATGGCATATCCAACGGCAGTGTCAAGGCACCAGCGGCCAATTCCGGCAGCTTCTGCGGCAAAAAGCACGGTGGCCAGATCGCGGACGAGCGACGGCGCAATACCGGTCAGCTCTGCGATTGGGGTGACGCCGTCGAAGGTGAACTGTGCCAAGGTTCGCGTGATGTCCATGCTCTTGAGGGGTTCGCAGTGCACGCCTGTATCGCTGCTATCAACGAGGAACCAACGGGTTAATGATCCCGCTGTGGAACCAACAATGAGCAGGTCGGCGGTGTCCCCGGCGATACTCAATCCGGCGATGCCGTTGAGGGTATTGGCAGCGGATACGGACAGGTCAGGATCCAAAACCACCGAGGCTGTTTTTACTCCGATTGCCAACTCGGTGAGTACGGACCGGATTTCTGGCTGGTCAACACAGTGCGAGAGGATGGCGCTGACGATCACTGTTGGCACAAACGGACCTGGCAGCAGCGCCCGCCCGAACTCTGCAACAACAACAGCAAGGTCAGCCAGCGACCCCGCTGCGCCACCAACCGCAGCGGGGAGGTGAATCCCAAAAAATCCCATTTCAGCGATGGCCGACCAGCGGCTGGCAGCACCATCCGGGCGCCGGTCGGCGACGTCACGCCGAGCAGTGCCGGCCCCGCTGCGAGTGACCCACTGCGCCACCATCGTCTGTAGCGCAAACTGATCCTCGTTGGTAACCAACGACATGACAACTCCCTGTATTTCGCAGCAGAACAGATCAACAACGGCAAAGACAACAGCAGAGATCAGGGCGCAGTTGTCGGCTTCACGGCGATGTATTCAATTTCCCGCGTCGGACGAAAGAAGAGCTGATCCGCGGTCGCGATACCTTCGGCACGCAACGACTTTTTGATCACCTTATTGGTCGGGGTCCGCGGCAGATGGTCAATCAGCCGGATGTAAGAGGGAGGCCATTTGGTGCCCAAATCCTTCTGACCTTTGAGGAAGTCAGCAAATTCGGCAGCCTCGAATGTGGCGCCATCGTGCAGCTCGATGGCCGCCATCACCAAATCTCCCACCTCGGGATCCGGGATGGCATAGACCGCGACCAACGACACCGGTGGGTACCGCAGCAACAGCCTTTCTACCGGCGCGGCCGCGAAGTTCTCCCCGTCAACCCGCAGCCAGTCGTCGGTCCTACCAGCGAAATAGAAATAGCCCGCTTTGTCCCGGTATCCCAGGTCGCCGGACCAGAGCCAGCCATTGCGGACTCGATCGGCATCGGCCTGCGGATTCTTGTAGTACCCCTCAAACTCCGCAGCGGTCAATAGATTGACTATCTCCCCGATGGCCTCTTCGGAATTGATCAGGCGACCTGCCTCGTCAAACACCGCCGGTGGGCATTCGATCAGGGTCTGCGAATTCATGATCACGGTGCCTTCGCTGGCGATACCCAGCGAACCGGACGGGCCATCCGGCGCGCGATTGATACGAATGCCACCCTCGCTCGTGCCATAGGAGTCCAGCGCCTGACAATCAAAGCGCCGCGAAAATTCGATCAGGTCCGCATCGCTGGCTTCATT